>JAYTDP010000269.1:0-4130 GCA_043735865.1 Bdellovibrionales bacterium | reverse complement strand
GGCAGAATGAAGTGATGCACAACATCCAAAATATCTTCAGCAATCAGTCGGTATTAATTCAAAATATACTCGTGTGGGTCGGCCTCGGACTCGTCATTGGAGTTTCGGCGAAATTACTCGTACCCGGAAATGAAAATATGGGTTGGATTCGGACAATCGTTCTCGGAGTTGCCGGTTCCTTTGTCGGAATTATGGGCGCAAATTATTTCTTCCAACTCCCGAAGTATTCGTCATTTAGCTGGCAAGGACTACTTCTTGGAATTGGCGGCGCTTTTATTCTCGTGGTTTTTAACCGAGTCGTTACAAAAAGCTAGTGAGAATAGCTTGCGTGAGACTCGCAATTTTCATTTTTCTTTTCTCTGTCGCCGCACAAGCTGGTGAAAACACTTTACAAGCGCTTGGTCCCGCCTTGGATTCCCTCGTGCAATTGCCGCTGGCCGAGAACCAGTCTGCCCTTTTTCACGATCCCGATGGCCGATTTATCGGGATTATCGGAGACTCCTCGGAATGGCTTGGCGGAAGTGACGCCAGTTTAAAAACCGACTCATATACGTCCTTGCGTGAAACGATTTGGAAAAACAGTGGAACTGCATTCCAAAGCCAAGTGCCGCTCAGAACGACTTCCGAAGGAAGCTTCAAAGTTACGCGCGCGCGCCTCTTACTCAGGGACGGCGGCGCAACAATAGTTGTGAACGAAGAGCACTGGATTGCTCCCGACAGATCGTCTTACTCAGTTTTCTTAGTTTCATTGGTGGAGAATGAATCGCTCGCACTTCTTTCAGGCCAGCGTTTAAGTCAAAGATTTGTAAAAGTAAAATCCACTTCGGCAAAATCGGATTCGCATTGGTTCGAACATTTACTCGTGGAGACCGCGTACGCGCAGAGCGAAGTCTCGAGAAGCCGACCAGGTGCTACGATTCGGGGGCGCACCCAAGCCCGCGCGAATACTATTGACCCCAAATGCGAGAACATCGGGATTAAAACGCCGAGTCGACGGCGTCGACTAAATGAACCTCCACTTAGTTTTTGGAATGGCGCACTTTCGTGCGGGGCAGGGGTATGGGATGCCGCAAAAGGAATCGTCAGCGCGTTTGCCGGCCCGTCGACAACCCTCACTCAACTGGGAATGCCACCCGTGGTTCAGTCGGTTCTTACATCTCTAAGCCCCGCAATGTTCTTAGGTATGCGCATTTCTGAAGGCCTCGTCGCCGGAACAACCCTCGCCGTTTCAGCTATTCGTAAAAATCGATCGGCTATCTTCATGATGGCGTGGGAAGCCGCAAAGAAGAAAAAAGCGCAATTTTTATGTTTAACCAATGAAGCGCAAATGGAAGTCGCATGTGACGTCATAGCAAATGTTGCGACAGTAGTGGTACCGGGCGGAGCAGTCGTTAAGGTCGCGCGCTTCGGTCGCCTCGCTGAGGGTGCCGCTGAAATTCGCATGGCGAGTGAGTTATCTGAAGCAGAGCGTGTAGTTGCTGCGGCGGACCGAGCGCATGTGCCTCCGCCACGCCCTGCCCCACCCGTGCCGAAACCCGTGCCCCCCGTCACGCGATTCGGAAATTTCTCGGTGCTTCGTCGCGGACCTCAAGTCACTCGCTCATCAATTGTCCGCCAAATCAGAGCGCGATTTTCCAACGTAAAACCTGGCCAGAGAGGCATTCAAGTTGATCTTCCGTCGGCTCCTAGCGAGGGCATAAATAAATTTAATTTGAGTCCGGCCGATACGAGAGCTGTCAATAACTGGGCAGAGTCCGTATTAGCGGCGGCACAGAAAGCTCATCCCGAAAGACCACTCAAAATTCAAAATGTCGATATTGGTGTTGGCTTCCGAGCACGAGAAAGTTTCGTTCACATCGATAATGGTGGAACTTATCTTCATGGGTCTTCGACTTTAGAAGGCGGCACATCAACTATCATGTTTACCAAGTCGGGAGCCGACAAAATCGCCGCGGCCGAAACTGCGATGAGAGCGCAAGCCGAGTCCGGACAAATCGTTGTTTCAAAAGTTGTGTCGCGAAACGCTGACGGCACAATGAATGTCGAAGTTGGTATAACGAAGTCTGAAGTTCCGCCGCGAGTTGTACGACTCCAGCCTGACAACTTCATGCAGCCACCTGCCGGCACTACCGCAATATTTTCTGGATCAGATCATGCCCGCGTCAGCGAAGGCGTATCAGAAGCCTTGCACGCGAGTCCACTAACGGGGGAAGCCGCAGGCGAATGGGATCGTGTGACCTTCTTTATCAATATTCAGCCGAAATGATAAATTCGAAGTGTTTAGCCTAAATCTTTCACGAAGCCTTCGAGACCGCCAGCCACTACAAACACGTTCATGTAGCCCGCAATCGTGAGCTGGCGTGATGCTTTTTTAGAAAGCGCGCCATTACGATCAATAAGTAAAACGGGATATTGTTTGTCCGCGCTCAGGGCGGGTAATTTCGACAGCAACTCAGATGGCAAAATGGAAACCATTTTCTTAAACATCCACTCGTCTTGCGAAGGAATATCGAGCGCAGAGGATTCTAAATTCACAAAAACGTAAGGCAGAGAATTACTTGTTATGTTCTGAAGTTGATAGCGTCCGATTTGGCCGGGCTCCAGTTCATGACGATCGCTGATAGTTCCGTCGCCTCGAAGTTTCGAGGCGACTCTAGACTTTGGGCCAACACCCGTCTTGGCGGCTGAAGGCAACTTACGAAACTGAACCGTCACCACTACAAATGCGAGCAATGCAGTAAATCCACCGAAGTAAAAGGGCGCTGAAGGAGCATAAGCTGCGTACATATATCCACCGATTGGCGGACCAAGGATACGCGCCAGCGCCGAAAGACTCTGCACAACGCCCATCGCCTCACCCTGCTGATCTTTATCGCTTAGCAAACTCACACTGCCATTCACCGATGGATTTACAAATCCGCTACCAAGAGCGAGCATCGTCATCGAAACGCCGAGCATCCACACGTGAGAAGCGGCGCCAGTTAAAATTAAAGCCAAACCGAAAAGCAAAGTGCCGGCGAATAGCAATGGTGGTTCACCATATTTAGGCAACAGTCGGCGGACGAGAAATCCCTGATTGAACGCCATCGCAATACCGACATAGGCGAAACCGAAACTTGCGAGTTGCAATGACCAGCCGAAAATATCTTTTACGAAAAGAAAAAGAGAGGCCTCCATGCATGAGAGGCCGAACGAGGTAAGGAATGAAACTCCTAAAAGAGAATTCAAAATGGGCTGCCGGAAAGCCCGAAGCAGAGACGCCACGCGCGAAGCACGTTTTTTTAATCGTGCGCGAATTTCAGGCGATAAGGATTCGTTTAATACGAAGTACGCCATTATGAAGTTAGCAAAGCAGATAGCTGAGGCGACGAAAGCAACGTATTCTGGTTTATAAATCGCGATAATTCCGCCGAGGGCCGGGCCGCAGACGAAACCGAGTCCGAATGCCGCGCCGATGAGGCCCATTCCTTTTGAGCGCTCTTTTTCACCGGTGACGTCTGCGATATAGGCCATCGCCGTTGAAATGTTGGCCCCGAACATTCCGGCGAAAGCTCGGGCGATAAACAAGAGATTTAGACTCCCCGCGATACCAAATACCAAGTGACTGGCGGCAGACCCGAAAAGACTGATGAGAAGGACCGGCCTCCTCCCAATTCGATCACTCATTCGCCCCCAAAAAGGCGAAAATAGAAACTGAAAACCCGAATAAGCAGCCATCAAAAGGCCAACTTGAAAAGAATCTGCACCAAACTTTTGCGCTAGAAACGGACTCAAGGGTATGATCATTCCAAAGCCGACAAGGTCAATAAACACAGTTATGAAAATAACGAAGAGTGGACGCTTGTTGGAAACCGGATTTGATGAAGCAGTAGGCATGGCAACAAACATAGGTGATATATGAACAGCTCCAGGAAGACCGGGAGAAAAAACGGACGGGTGCTCGTACGAATACGAACACCCGCCGCAAAAGCTACTACCGCACTTGTCGGACCGACGATTCTGTACCGCGAGTCCTAGTTCAGGCGGCGCCCCAGAATCCGGCAAGGGCGCGTCCATCGGGCGACTCACGAAGCTTTTCGAAGGCCCGCTCGCGAATCTGGCGGATGCGTTCACGCGTCACGCCGAGCAGG
>JAYTDP010000268.1:0-1809 GCA_043735865.1 Bdellovibrionales bacterium | reverse complement strand
TTCAAAGAAGAAAAAGAAAAAACCAGCCGCGAAATTAACTTCTGATCCTGGTAGCGCCGAAGTGGCGTTAGAAAATGCTCCCGCTCTCGATCCGGGCCGGGCTTACGCTCAGCAATTCAAGGGTAAAATCGTCGAGTTAACGGCGAATTCTCCACTCCCAGATCACGATTTTTATATTGTGACCGATCGTATTGCATTTAGCGAAGACGATCGCGGCCGCCTTAACGATTCAATTGTTCAGGCCTACGCGCAGTCGCTGAAATACAATGCGCATCTCGCTTATGCGAAAGCGGCCGTACTCACGACCGATGGAGATTACTTTCTCTTAAGCGAAGAAAATTCCTGCCACATTTGTAATTACCGATTCCCAGATATTCATTCGACACTTTTTAGTTTTAATTCTCCGGTGGGCGCGTGCGAACCGTGCAAAGGCTTCGGAAACATTCTCATCATCGACGAAGCGAAGGTAATTCCAAATCCAGAACTCACACTTGCGCAAGGTGCGATTAAACCATTTGCAATGCCGAGCGGAGCCAAAGACAAACGGCAGATGTTTAATTTTTGTAAGAAGCAGGGAATTGATCTGCATACCCCGTGGAAGTCGCTACCGAAAAAGCATCGCGACATGCTTTGGAACGGCCATCCCGATTTCTTCGGAGTGCTCGGTCTTTTTGAATACTTAGAAACCAAAAAATATAAAATGCATGTGCGAGTTTTCTTAGCGCGGCACAAAAGTCCTTCTCTCTGCCCGACCTGCCACGGATCCCGTCTTAAGCCTGAAGCGTTGCAAGTGAAGATAGCGGGCTATTCGATTTCGGATTTCTGTGCGCTGCCGGTCGAAGATTTGCTCGTAAAGTTGAAAACTTTGAAACTCACAGCTTACGAAAAAGAAGTTTGCGCCGAGCCCTACCGCCAAACAACGTCGCGCCTTCAGTTCTTATGTGACGTAGGTGTTGGTTACTTAAATCTTGATCGTCCGACGAAAACTTTGTCTGGCGGAGAATTCCAGCGCCTCAATTTATCAAACCAATTAGGTGTCGGCCTCTCGCAAACTCTCTATGTTCTTGATGAGCCGACGATTGGTCTTCATCCTCGAGACAACGACAGGCTGATTGGTGTTCTCCACGCACTCAATAAGCTCGGCAACACACTTGTCGTGGTTGAACATGACCAAGATGTTATTAAAAATGCTTCAAACATAATTGAGATGGGTCCGGGATCTGGGCGCCTCGGCGGCGAAGTCATGTTCTCCGGTGCAAAAAATGAATTTTTTAATTTTAAGGGTTCTAATACTGTTCCATATTTAACTGGCGGAACAAACTTAGTTACCAACAAAGAGCCTCGATTTGTCGACATCGACAAATACAAGTACACGCTCGAAATCGGCAACTGCCGCGGGAACAATTTAAAAAATGTGACCGTGAAGTTTCCTCTCCACCGTGTCGTCACCGTCACCGGAGTGAGCGGGTCGGGCAAGTCGACATTAGTCAGCGATACGCTTTATCCGGCTCTCGCGCGCGACTTAGGCGTCGAGTACATGAAGGGTCTCGAATTCGATTACATCAAGGGCCTTGAGCATTTGAAAAACGTTCTCTTCGTTGATCAGTCGCCGATTGGGACAACGGCACGAAGTAATCCGATCACTTATATGAAAATTTACGATGCGGTACGAACCGTCATGTCTTCGACGGAAGATGCAAAGGCCGCTGGCTATAGTGCCGGTGATTTTAGTTTGAACGTCGACGGTGGTCGCTGCCCAGTGTGCAGAGGTTTGGGCGTCGAAATCATCGATATGATGTTTATGGATGA
>JAYTDP010000267.1:0-5647 GCA_043735865.1 Bdellovibrionales bacterium | reverse complement strand
CTGCACGCGCTCGGGCTCGTGAGGCGCGCCGTCGAAAGCCATGAGATACACAACGTGTTCAGCTTTGCCGGCCTGAACTTCGCGCTGACTGCGGTCGAGATAAGCCAAGATCAGCGCATTTCTCAGAATGTACTTATCTTGCGACCCCATGGAACCACTGACATCGTAAAGAATGAAGCTGACCTTTTTCGGGTGGAGGGTTTGCGGATCACTTTTAATTCCCTCATCGTGATAGACCTCTTCGAGCATATCGCCCGAAATAAATCGAAGAATATCAATGTTCGTAGGGCTTCCGTCGCGATAAAAACGTTGAAAATTATCGAGCTCTTGCGCCGACTCAAGTTCAGGGTCGTGCTCGTTAATCGTCACTCGATCGGCAGTCGGAACCTTGCGATCTTTCGGCTTAAGACTCGTGTTAAGAAGCATGTTCATATAAGGCGCAAGGCCGCCGTGAACGAGGAGATCGTTAAATTTACCGGCGCGAATGGCCGTTGCCATAGCTGTGTAATCAAAACCTTCTCGAGAATTTTCGACTTTAAACTTTTCAAGCACCACACGTTTAGAAAGTGGGCCGATCAATTGATGGAGGAAGGCCATGCAAAAATCTTTGTCGGAAGGATGACTACCTTCAGTGGCGTTGCTGATAATTCGGCGAGCTAAATTGAGGACTCGCTGTTCATCTTCAGTTAACGCTGAATATGTCGAAAGGTAAGTGAGCGCTTCGTTAATGAAATGAATTTTGCGAAGAGAATCTTGTCCGCCACCATCAAGAGTTTTTAAGAGCGACAGACCTAATGCCTCGAGATTTTTATAACCAGCTTGGTACGAAGCCAATTCTTCGCGCATCTCTTTTACGGTGGCGGCTGACTGGCGAATGGCATCATCTGAGCCCTCGGCAGCCATTGAAGTCAGAGTTGTTTGTAAGTGTCCAAGGCTTGTCGAGTGCGCTTCCGAATTACTATAATTTCGAAGCGTCGAAGCTGTCAGACGACGAATGAGTCGATGAACCAGATTAGAAACCTGGGTGTCAGAGATCGATTTATCTTCTGGAACAGACGGTTTCCTAAAAGATTTTCGCGGAGGTGTCGAACGCGATTCTTTGTTTTGCGTATCGAACATTTTATTTTTTGTTGAGCGCTCCGACGAGCCCGTCTTGGCTTCGCGCGTTTTTGTATTTTTATTTTCATAGTCGTAGTCGTCTTTGGCGTATTTTTTCTTTTCGGGAGAATCGAAGTCTGTGTTTCCTTCGATCTCTTTTAATTTATCTCTAAAAAATTTCTTGAAATTTTCGAGGAGACTTTGATCGGCTTCGGCTCCGCCTTCAATAAGCCCATCGCTACCTTCAACATCTGAGTCACCCAGGTGTTCGTCAGACGTGCCTTTACCTTGGCTGCCAGGTTTGGCTTTGCCGTCTTGTGGTTTGCCTTCGCCTTCGCCTTCTCCTTGTTCGTCTGCGTCGCTATCTCCCTCGTCGGCGCCTTCTTTTGCCGATCCATCTTTGGATTCGCCTTTTTGACCTTCGCCAGGTTGGGGCTTGCCGTCTTGTGGTTTGCCTTCGCCTTCTCCTTTGCCGTCTTTGCCCGGTTTGTCGGCTTTGTCGCCCTTACCATCTTTACCCGGCTTGCCGTCTTTACCTTCTTTACCGTCTTTACCTTCGCCATCTTTTGCATCGCCAGGCTTTCCTTCGCCTTCTTTCGGCTCGCCCTCTGCGGCGTCCGACGGCTCTTCGCCGGCCTTATCGTCCTTCTCTGATTTTTCGCCCGGCTTTGGCTTTTCGCCTGGTTTTGGTTTTTCACCTGGCTTTGGCTCGGCACTTGGCTTCGAATCTTTGGCGGCGTCTTCCTTCGCCTCTTTTTTTGAAGGATCGCTTGTCTCAGATTTATGATCTTTGCCTGGCTCTGTCTTTTCTCCCGGTTTTGGAGTCTCGCCTGGCTTTGGTTTTTCGCCTGGCTTTTGATCAGCGCTTGGCTTTGAATCTTTGGCGGCGTCTTCCTTCGTCTCTTCTTTTGAAGGATCGCTAGTTTCAGAATCTTGATCTTTGCCTTCATCAGGCTTCTCTTTTGACTCAGCGCTAGGCTTCGACTCTTTCGATGGCTCGGGGCGCGGCTTTCGCTCGTGATGTTGATTTAATGCTTTTTTCGCCTGGTCACGCGCGTTTGTTTTTTCTTGGTCGGGCTTGGTCGGCTTTTCTTTTAGCGACTTAGAATTTTTTCGATCTGTTTTTTTATTTGGAGTTTCGGGTGCTTTAGATTCTGAGTCGTCTTGCTTTGCTTCATCGTGATCGGCTGCACTTTCATTCGGCTTCGCTTCTTTTTCGGCGCCATCGGCTTCATCTGCGATTTCTTTCGCGATTTCCTCTCGAGACAACTGCTCAACCCGCTTAGTGCGGTCGAGAAGAACTCGTAAGCCTTCAAGTTGGCGATGTTCCGATAAAGTCACATTTTCTTTTTGCAAAATTTCTTGGGCCATTTGCCCGAGGATTCGACGTTCACTTTGCGAACGCGAGATAGCTTCCGCTTTCGTAATATGCCCGTAGGCATAGTCGATTTCATTTTGCAAAACGGCTCTGGCTTTTTCACGTATTGGAACCAAGTCATGACTTAGCTTTTTTAATTCCGGGCCCAATCGATTATGATTTAATTTGGGAGGCGCGTTGGTTCGTAAATATTCGGAGACCTGAGCCTCAATCCCCGACTGCTCCGGCGTGAGCAATTCGTCGCAAGCCTCTGGCGATTTGACCGCAATTGCAACGCACGGGAGTGCAATTGCAATTGAGAGACAAAAAAGCGCCAGTCGGACTTGGCATCTCATTTATTTAAGTACCACTAAATGCCATGATCCGGTGTGCGCAACCACAACCAATCGACCATCTGGCAGAACAAAAGGCGCGCCCACGTGCGACCTAAAATTAACGCCCTCTGCATTTATAGGGACAATTTCGTCGGTTTTGGTATTCCATAGGCTTAGGCCTCCGGTCGCACCAATTAATGCGACTCCAGCTTCGGACGACATCCAATGAATGCCATAATTGGATTCTGCGGCACCATTGGTTTTGTCTGCGATCACTTTATAATCAACAATATTCGATGATCTATCGGCGACGACGTAGTTCGAATCCACGTAACCTAAGTGCCCAGGCCCGGTGTCGAAACTCGAATCTGATTCAAATAATTTTTTTGTCGATATCACCATGTTTTGTTCGATGTCGATTACAAACATGTCGCTCCGATATTCGCTCGTCATCGTTAAAAATTGACCGTCGGCCGATATGTCCAGCGCTCCGACGATATTTCGGCTTTTAATTGTGTGGAAGGCGCTCTCAATTGCCGAATCTTTAAATTTCAATTCTTTTTTTGTTCGCGATCCGCCGAGAGAGCCCTTGCCCAAAATTCCAAGGCCGTCCACCGTATAAATAATTTTATTTTTTGAATCAAAAACACTTTTCGTGTTGGTTCGAGAAAGGAGAATCTCTTCAGACTCACCTAACGTAAAATTATAGTTAACCGCCGTCATTCCCTCGTCACTTTCGAAGAGCAAATGATCTTTATCGACAAACGTAATTTTTGATGGAGTTTCGTTGTTCAGAATCGTGGCAAAATTAATTCCGACGCTGTTGCCTTTGATCTTCCCGCCATGCTCATTTAAATGAATTAATGTGAGTCTGTTCCCGCCGACTTGAATAACGGCCAAAGTCTGGCTTTCTTCGTGGTAAGCGTACTTTATTAAAGAAATATCTGAAAAATTGAGATCTTCGTCAAATATGACCTTTTTATTGTCGAGAGCGGCTACCATTTTTGCCCGCACTTCTTCGACTGCGCGCTTCTCGGCATCTTCTTTCGCTTTTATAGAAGCCAAACGTGCAGCTTCTAGTCGCTGAGCTTTTAGTTCTTCTTCTCGGCGCTTCGCTTCTTCGCGCTGGCGCTCTGCGATCATGGCCTGGCGCTCGGACTCCATTCGGTCGAGAAGCGAGCCCGCTTTACCCTCGCCGCCCAAGACATCAATCAACATTTTCTTGTACTGCTCGCGAATTAAATCGATCCCGATGTCTTTGCCGGACTTGTCGGCATGAAGTGCGTGTGGATCAATTTCGTTATCGAGAGAGATCATAAGTGAAAGAATTTTTTTGCCCAGGGCTTCTCGTTCTTTCTCAGTCTTCGCGACTTCTGATTCGGCTTGCAAATCGTGAAGAGCGAAATGGATTAAGACCTGATTCACTTCGTCCAAGATAGAGGCGTAGTACTTTTCAAAAATTTCGCGTTCTTGGATGATCGCCATAAGCTGGGCTCGCTCATGAGGATTTGATGTGCGCTCGACAATGCTGTTGATAAAGTCATTAGAAGGACCGTTGAGAGTGAAGAAGGTCATCAAGCTATGAATATCATCTAAGTTCGCTTCGAGACGGCGCTTGCCGCCTTTCTTAATCCAATCCAAAACGACGATCGATTTTAAAACGCCAGCTGCTTTACCGAGAGTTCGCGGAGAATGATATTTCGTCGAGCGATACGGGATTCCCGGCTCTTCGCCATTTTTTAATCGTTCTTTATAATTTTTAATCGAGCTTTGTTCGAGAGCTTCGGTTTCTTCTTTCATGCGAGTGGAGAGAAGCGCGAGAAATTTCGCGACTCCATCAGGTATCGTCACTTGTTTGACGAGCCCGCGCAGGTTTTCCATATCGTCGAATGCGAGCGCCGGAATTTCTGCCGACCCTTTTTTCGCACCCTGTATGAGTTTGACGTAACTATCGGTCAACGCAAATTCACCCGGCACAAAGGCGCTAAAAGCAAAACGATCAAGCACGGCCTTAGGGCTGTCATCGCCGGCTTTTTCGTAAACTTCGCTAATATATTTATTGGTTGCCGCAAAAGCGGTTTCAATTTGTCCCGGAGTAATATGAACGCCTTGAGCATGGGCGCGCTCGTTTAGCATACCCAAAATATTCCTTTGCGCATTTGCCCGCGCATCGAATATTTCGTCGATGAAGACGTTTCTCGAATGGAGCATCCCCTCTTCAAGAAGTCGCACGTAGCGGCCGGTTTCATTGAGAGCCTTAAAATCGAGGGGGCCGTGAGTTTCAGACAGAGTGGTTTCAGGAGTCATCTGCAAACGAAAATAAGACTTTGCTCCAGCGGCGTCTGTCATATTGCCTAAAATATCATCGGCAAACATCGACTTCGCATTGCCTGGAGGGCCCATGAGCAAAAGATGTTCTTCCGATAAAAGCGATAAAGACGCAATGTCGAGTAAGTACTCTCGCTCAAGGAGGCGACCCTGCAGAGCGGTTATATAATTTTTGAAAGCTTGGATGGAGGCGAAGGCGGTTCTGCGAACAGCCTTGTCTGGATTATTCGCGGCCGATGGATTTAGAAAGCTATCACAGCCTTTATCGGTCGCCGCAAATGACGTCGAAACGCATGCGAAAAGTAGCGTTGCTCCAACCAGTACCTTCATCAATTGAGTCATGAAAATGTCCTTACTTTTAAATTAGTAAGGACTTGATACGAAATTTGGGCCGAATCGACAATTTTTTAGTTTTTTAAACATTTTTTCCTAAACCATTTACATAGACTTACTGAACTCGCTCTCATTACTCAATCGAGTAGTATTTATCGATGTAAATGGTTTAGGAAAAAATGTTTAAAAAACTAAA
>JAYTDP010000266.1:0-4854 GCA_043735865.1 Bdellovibrionales bacterium | reverse complement strand
CCGCCAGTACCATTCAAAAGATCGTACCCGTTGAAGGTCGTGACTTCTGAAATACGCTGGATCTCCGATTTCAACTGCTGATATTCCACATCGATGAATTTGCGTTCAGTATCACCAATCGTGTCAGAAGCTGCTTGAACTCCCAACTCACGAAGACGAACGAGCATGCTTGATACTTCGTTCAATCCGCCCTCCGCAACTTGAACTAACGAAATACCGTCGTTCGCATTACGAGAAGCTTGTCCGAGACCGCGAATTTGACCTTTCAAATTTTCGCTGATCGCTAGACCTGCAGCATCGTCTGCCGCTTGGTTAATACGGAAACCAGAAGAAAGTCGTGCAAGGGATTGATCCATTGCGCGATTCGTACTGGTCAAATTCTTTTGTGCATTTAACGACGCCACATTCGTCGATATCACTAGTGCCATGTATTACCTCCCTGGTAATGGCACATCTTCCTGATGTTCCGCAGCTATCCGTAGCTAGCGGGGCAAATACTATGCCTTTTTAATTTGCCCAATTCTTTTTCACCGACGCCAATCGCCAATGAGAGAACCGAGCGTTTTGTTAACTTTTTAATTTTTAAAAATAAGAGGGGAGTGATCTCGGCCCAAGATAATATTCGGCCTCGGCTTCGCGATGAAGCTTTATGATCTATTTGCGCATCCTGCGCGTGATGGTGAGACGGTCTCCGACCGCTCGCAAGTAAAGCGAGAGTTCTCACTAAATCCTTTTTTCGTTCGGATATCGGATATCGAGATATCGGATATCAGTTATCAGTACAGTTCTCGTAAAACAGATACAGTTACAATTCACTCATCCATCGAAAGCAGTGGCCCCTCTTTCGAGAGGCCCTGCGAGCAGGATGACTAGAGGTCTCGATCTTCAGTCCGTCCAACGTTGCCGTTATTCGGGTCGCTCGACATATTTCAGTCGAGCGTGTGAGCTAAAGTACGTTCACCATTAACTGAAGGTTTTATTCAAGAGACCCAGGGCGACTTGTGATGACTGATTCGCTTGCGCGAGAACTGACGTACCTGCTTGTAACAGGATGTTGTTAGACGTCATCTCGGCAGACTCTTCAGCCACATCCACATCACGAATTCGAGAATTCGCAGCAGACATATTTTCAACCGACACACCAATATTACTGATGGTTGATTGCAAACGATTTTGGATCGCACCAAAATCCGCACGCATCGCACTGACACTCACGATCGCAGTATCAATCGCTGAGAGTGAGTTCTGAGCAGACGCTTTGTCGGCAACACTAGTGAGATTAATCCCTAGGGCTGCAGAGTTCGCATCGGCCTTTGAAGCATCAAAGCTCAAGCGGTCGATATTTGGATCATTTCTAGTTCCAACTTGGAAATCTAAGATTGAGCCCGTACCTGAAAGTAGAAGAGTTCCGTTGAACTCTGTACCATCGGCGATTCGATCTACCTCTGATACGAGCTGATCATATTCCACGTTAAGGAATTGTCGCTCGACCGGACCGATCGTATCAGAAGCGGACTGAACAGCTAACTCACGAAGTCGGATCAAGATGCCCGACACTTCATTGAGTGAACCCTCTGCCACTTGCACGAGTGAAACACCATCTTGGGCGTTTCGTTGAGATTGCTTAAGACCACGTATTTGTGCTCTTAAGTTTTCGCTGATCGCGAGACCTGCGGCATCATCGCCGGCGCGGTTAATACGGTACCCTGACGATAATCGCTCTAAGCTCTTATCGAGGCCCATCTTCGATGTGCGCAAATTTCTTTGCGCATTCAACGAAGCCGTGTTCGTGTTAATTCGTAGTCCCATTTGTTCTTCCTCCTTGAAGATTTGCTAGTCACAATCCGTGTGCCTAGAGAGTCTTTCGACTCATGGGGTTTCTCTTACCCAACTACTCGGCCGTCTCAGAATGAGCCTTAATGTAAATTTCTTATTTTGAGATTTTCTAGACGAGAGTCTTGGCGGACATCACAGACTATATATAAGATGTCGGCCTGTTATTGAACATCATCGGGCACGAGATCGGCGCGACGAATCGAATAGGCGCTGCGATCGGGATCTTCGCCATAACCGAGAAACCTAGCCTTTTGAGCTAATAGGAACTCGCACGTTCGTTCGATGGCATTATCGTAGCGGTGGCGGAAGGCATACGTCTTATATTTCATACCCAATGAAAAAGGAAAGCTGGGCAGGCCCAAAACAAATCGCGTCCCTGACCCGAAAGTGTCGGGCCCATCAGTTTGTATCAGCGAAGCTAGACGATAGTGTGTTTCAAATTTCTCAACAGGCTCGTCTTTCACCATGTCGAAATGTACTACGAACTTATATCCGCCGATTAATATGATGGCGGGAGTGTAGGCGTACTTGCCGAACTCGACGTCGACATATTTGCTCTTTTCCCATTCGTTTTGTCCGAATTTGGTGATGCTATCCCAGGAAATATTAATTCCGACCGCAGCAAAAGCGCGAAGGAATCCGATTCCGCTTTGAACCATAATTGAAGAGCAGACGCCCCACTGAGTGCACGTTGTCATCTGCTTCGCGTGAGCGAGCATTTCATAATCGAGTCGCTGCAGAAGTCGAATGACTAAGCCAAGGCCGCGCGCAGTCTGGTTCGTTTCTGGGTGGGCAGAGAAACCGAATCGAAGAAGGTATTTGTTAATCACTTCGTGAAACACTTCTTCGCGTTTCGAGTTAAGGATTTCGATTTCACGTGAGTTGAGTTCGGCTTCTGCCAGCCGGACTTTAGCCGCAGTACTCTTGGTAAACGGCACAACTACGTCAGTGCGGCCGTCGGCCTTAACCACTAGTTCCGGAATTGCCGAATTGGCAAAAGCATTCGGAATGAGCGCAAGGCTCACAACTAAATAGAGACAAAAAAAGAGAAACTTTTGGAGATACGACAAGCGGTGATTATACCAAAGTCGGGGTCGCTCTCACAGTGTAAAAAGGTTCTCTAGTAGGCGCAATTTTGCCGATAAATCACTATGTTGAAGCGCATTTTCGTCACTCTTCTTTGTTTTCAGTTCGTTGCATGCGCAAACTTGAATTCTATTTCGACGCCCGTTCAGCGTGAGACTGCCTCCGACGTCGGAGCTATAAAAAAATTCTGCTCGAACTTACTATGGAAAGACGAATACCAATTTAAATTTGATCAGTTTTGTGCAGCTCGCGAAAAATATGACGGCCAGATTATTACGGCGGCCCATTTTGCAAACTGGCGAACCATGCGTGCAGAAGAGCTCATGGCTCTTCTCGAGCTCCACACGCAGCAATCGTATAAGTTAACCAAAGGTCTCGAGCTCGACAAGTTGAACGCGCGAAAGCAACGGCGTCTTTTCGATAAAATTCGCGATTTACAAGTTGCTGAAAAAAATGTGCACACGAGAGTTCGAAAGCTCATGAGCTTTTGGTATCAAATGACTCATGAAGAAACTCTAAAGCGAACTTTCAAAGATAAAGTGATGGTTCGATTACTATTCGCGAAAATTCGCGAGCAGGACAAGCTAGCTCGTCTGGAAGGAGAACTCACTTCGCGCGGAGCAGTAGCGGTACTTGCAGAAGCGGGAATGATTGACGATCCAACTTGGTGGGAAATCGAGAAGCGCAGTTTTCAACGAGATCACAATATTGTTCAAGGTGTTTTCGCTCTTGCGGTTTCTGGACTCGCAGTTGTTTCGGGTCAGCCAATGCTCACTATGGTGCCCCAATTTGATTTTGATTCTGCAACCAAGCTCGCGAACGAATACGAAAATATCGTAGCTGAAAAAGGTCACGATGAAGCGCTTAAGCAAGTAATAGAAAAAAGCCAGACGCGGACAACGAAGAATTCTTACTACCGAGTCATCGCCCGCTATGCGAATATGGCCATGTTTGCTGCCGCCATCGTCTCGACGGCCTACAATCACCACGTAGAAAAACATGAAGCGAACACGGCCGCCTCTAAAGTTATTTACGGTACGATCGAAACGCCCGCTGATACTCGCGCAGCTCCCGAGAAGCTAAAGTCCTATGCTGATGAGATGGCGGCGGACATGATTAGACGCCAAGAAGAAGTCGACGGTAAGCTGAGTGCCGCACAAAAAGCCGAGATCTATAAGATGTTCCGCGATAACGCGGCTGCTATTGCGAGCGAAACTACGCCAAAGCCTAAGTAAAAATTTTACGACCAATGAAAATCATTTCCGAATGGGCGTGCTTAAAATATTTAAAGTGCCCATCTGCTCCTGTCGGGGCTAACCAATACCCGACATAAAAACCAACCTTATACAGGAGACCTAATGTTAAAAACGATTCTCGCGGTAGCGCTTTTCTCAATCGGCGCACACGCACAACAACAAATTCTACCGACGCAAAATATCAACCTTTCAAAACTTCAGTCTATCCAGATGCAAAGAGAAGCAGTGGCTATGCAGCGCCTTGAAGTGGCACAAGATCGCCAATTCATCGATGCAACTGAACAAGCGCTCACTCGTTCTAAAAAAGATACAAGCACAGCGGCCGGCGGAGTTCGCTTCGGACAAATCGTTTCTGGTGGTGCAGCCATCGTTTATGGAGTTCCAATAATCGGTCGTCTTTGGCTCGATTCAAAAGCATTGTTTCAGGGCGCGATCCTTCCTGAGCAATTCATGAAATCGTTAAGTCTTAAACAAGTTGTTCTTGGATTAGGTTCTGTCGCGGCAATTTTCGCAGTCGATCGTTTCGACAATCTTTACGTTGCGGTACAAGAAGCACAATGGCCAGAAACTCAAATGCGCCTTCAGCAAAAACGCCAGGACCTTTTGTTGAAAGAACATCTTCTTCGCAACACTGAGTTGTCGCTTCAACAGAAGATTCAATCTCTCGGTCAGTAAT
>JAYTDP010000265.1:0-1890 GCA_043735865.1 Bdellovibrionales bacterium | reverse complement strand
CGAGTGATGTATGGGATATCGACTTTAATCGTACGATCGCGAAGCGCTTCCATAAACTCATTATCTTGAAGACGTCGGAATTCTGGCTCGTTCGTATGTCCAATAATGACTTCGTCAATATGCGTTTGCGCGAATTTTTTTGGCTTCACTCTGTGTTCTTGTGATGCTCCAAGAAGATCGTACAAGAACGCGACATCGAGTTTCAACACTTCGACGAATTCAATGATGCCGCGATTTGCGATATTGAATTCTCCGTCGAAATTGAATGCGCGCGGATCTGAATCCGTCCCGTATTCGGCGATCTTGCGATAATTCAAATCACCCGTAAGCTCAGTCGAATCTTGATTTTTTTCGTCTTTCGGTTGGAATGTTCCAATCCCTACGCGATCGGCTTCGCTTAACACGAGACGCTTTACGCGAACGTGCTGAAGGACGCGATCGACTTCGCCATTATACTTTTCGAGGAGTGCTTTGAAAATAAATCGGCTCGGTGGGCACAATTCTCCGACAATCTGAACGCGGAAATCGTCTTTGGCACCGCGATTTAATTCTTCGCACAAACGAGGCCGCAGTTCTTCGGGCACGAGCAACAGTGGTTCTTCATGCATCGGGCTTGGGAATATGCGAACGCCTTTACCGAAGATATCTTCGTGATGTCCGCCTTCATCTACCCATTCGAATGTGTAGAGCGCACCTTGTTCGGTTTTTGAGTACGCCTCAACGCCTTTTTTAATCGTGCGGCAAATTGTCGACTTCGCAGAACCAACCGGTCCGTGAAGAAGGATTACGCGTTTCTCTGCGCCATAACCTTGAGCGGCCGCACGAAATACATTCATCAATTTCATTAAAGGAACATCGAGTCCGAAAACCGCGTCGCGCCCGCCGTATTTTTCGTCATCAAAAAATTTATAATGTATGACGTGTTTCTTAAAATCTAAGTACTCTTCCGTACCCTCTTCGAGAATTAAATCATAGAGGCGCTGGTAGGCATTGCGAGCTACCTTTGGCTTTTGTTTCACCATCGAAACGTACTCTTGAAACGTGCCTGACCAGTTGAGATCGCGGAATTCTTTCGAATCCTGCCAAGATCTAAGCATTGCATTGAAATCTAAGTTTGAATCACGGCTCATAGAGGGCCCTCCGCCTATGAAATATTATGCCGGAGACGAGAACCTCTCGAAAGTTTTATATTTTTGCCGAATTGCTAACCGTAGACGTTGGTCGGTGGGTCTAGTCACCTAGACCAAAGGCCCGATAGGCCCGCTTGACTTTTTGACTGGCAAATCACAATCTCTCCCCATGAAAAAGCAAATCCTAATTTCATTATTCCCGCTCTTGTTTACAGCCTGCGCTTCAACTCAATTGAAACCAGGGGCCGAGTCGGTCATCGTTTCAGAATCGGCGCCGCCAGCCGACTGCAAAGAAATCGGCACGGCCGAATCCAACACTGTTGTGAATGTCGCCCACACCACTCAGAACGTGATTACGAATCTTTTAAGAAATCGCGCTTACGAAATCGGCGGTAACTACGTGCAGTTAAACGTCGGAACAACCCTTAAAAACCAAGGCCGCGTATTTAAGTGCCCATAATTGGCGCACACTTTTACCTGTCAAAAATCCTGACATCTTCACAAAAATAAAAAATCGTTTATGATCCCTCTTAACCAAGGGATGCCACGTGAAATTTCAAATCGCGATTGTGTGCTTATTTGTTGCGATGTTTTCGAGCGCTCACGCTCGTATTTTTCGATCTGCACTCGTGCGAGACGAAGGCGGCAACGTCGAATTAGATCCACACGATCCGCGAGTAAACGAAACAATTGAATTGATGGATCAATATCATCGCAGCCAAAACACATTGCTGCAGGTTCCGGCACCGCAAGAAACGCA
>JAYTDP010000264.1:0-2463 GCA_043735865.1 Bdellovibrionales bacterium | reverse complement strand
ATTCTAAGCTACCAGCGAAAGCCATACTGTAATCCCACGCGTACCCACTGGGAGCTGGCGCTATTTTCGCCAAATGCGCCAGATATTTCAAACATTGCGCCAACGCTCGAATGCGAATCGAGAAAGTATTGAGCTGTATTTTGAAGTGTCGGCTGGATAATCCCGCCACCATAGGACAGCGCAAATTCGGAAGCGTAATTGATTCGTGAACGAGACGTAGAGGCCCATTTTGCTGATGGTCCGTAAACTAAAGTTTCTCTCGCCTCAACTTCTTCAAGGGACGCCCGTTTGAAAACCGGAATTTGCTTAATAATAAAACCAAAGCTAAATCCGTCTTTTAGTTCTGACGCTTTAAAGGTCAGCAGCCGAGTCGTAAACGATTTTTGAAATGGTAAGTCGGCCGGATTTTTTGGTTGCCACTTGAGCGTTTGCATTTGGATTTCTGTAACATAAGTTTTATTTGTGGCGTTCCATGATTTCGCCACGCCTAGGCTTGGAACCGCCAACCCACGAAAACTAATTTTATTTATATCAGACGTTGAGTGCTGCATGTACCAATAGTCGAGCAGTCCCTTCAATTCAAAAAAGGTTGGAGGCATGTCTGGAGTTTCAGTCTGCGCCGGCGCTGGTGCCGGCGGCGTTGGGATTGGCGTTAGTGCAACGGTATTGGGCGGCGATGCTTTTGCCGGCTCTTGGAAGTGCGGACCGCTACTCGCATTCGTTTTCAGATGTGCGACGTCGAATTTCTCTAGGGAGCTGAATAGTCCTTTTCGCCCGTCACGGGCCTCGCCGGCAACTCGCCAATAATATTCTCTCGTTGAATACGATTTCCAGACATATTCCCTTTTTGGGGTGCGCTCAATGACCTCAGGATTTAAGAAATCGGGACTAGATGAAATTTCAATAACGTAGAGATCCGCTCCTTCGACAGCCGACCACGTGAAAACAATCGGCTGTCGCGTTTCGGCGGCCGACACCGGAGTCACAAGAATTGTAAAAGCGAATTCGAGGAATTGATGAACATAATGAGAAGCGCCGTCAGGTGGAAGCTCTTCGCTGTTTGCAGGTTCTCGCGGTTCGACTTCTTGAATCGGACTGCCAAGCGTGGGTGCTGCGAGTGGAGCTGGCGTAAAATAGATAGGAAGAGAATAATAGGGGGGAACCGGGACCGCGTCTGAGTCAAATGCCGTCACTCTCCACAAATACTCACCGGCAACATTCGAAGTCGCACGCGAATATGGCAATTTTGTTTTTTGAATGGAGTGCTCGGCTCCGCTTTGAAGTTCAAGTTCGTAATCGGGCATTCCTTCAAGAGGGTACCAGCTAAACAATTGTGGGATGCCGACTTCAGCTCGATCTCGGGGGAGGGGGCTTAAGTACCGAAGGCGAGGGGCCGGTACGATTTCGATGACTGCAGTCGCAGATAATTTGCCGGTGGCGTCTTCGAGAGTGATTGCGTGGTTGCCTGAGTCCAGCGTCAGTTCAACGTGCTGATCACTGACCGGAATATTTTCTTCTCGTCGATTCGGATGAACGATGTGTAGGCGAGTCGCCTCGCCGATCCATTCCAACGGAATTCGCACCGGCAGTGTATGACTGTAAATTCGTTTCTGAATGGGTTTTTCGATTCGCATTTCAGCCGTTACTTCTTGATCGGCGTCGATGGACTCTTTCGCAAGTGTTAATTTTCTCCCTTGCGAATAGGTTTTATTTTCGCCGGTGACCCGATTCGAAAGTGAAACCGAGCCCTTCGCAATTTCAAGCTCTACACGGTCATTTTCCAGCGATCGCAAAGTCATGTCGGTTCCGGGGACGGCTTCCATGCTCCACCCGCCGGTACCGAACGAAAGGCGCTGCCGGTTTCTCGCGCGCATTTGCCCTTTATAAAAGCGAACTCGTAGCGAATCCAATTCTTCGGCCACGACAGGTTCGAGCATGACAAGAGTGTTTTCTTCGACCTGAAGGCTAACGCGCTCTTCGAGATCAAGTTGGGCCGAACTGTTATCAAGTGTTAAAACCGAATCGAATCGGTAGAGCGAATCGTCGGTATTCGCCTCTTCCCAAATAATCGAGTCGGCCGCTTTGTGTTTTACGTTTTGCCGTTTTTTTATCATCTTGCCGATGACTTGGTGATCGCTAGAGCCAGATGTATTGACATAATCGAATGGGGAAATGAGTCCCAAGCTTTGAAGTAAAAATGCGATTTGCAAAATAAGAAGTCCGACGACGCCGGAAATTAAGTAGCGATCCACGTTATCTTATCGGAATTTCTCTACATTATTTGGACAGGCCTAAAGTTTTGATACATGATAAATGAGCGCCTTTTACCGACACTCGACTCGACCAAAGAACGAGATTTATGACTCCTCAAACGAAAAAAATTTTGATCGTCGAAGATGATGAGTCCGTACTCGCCATTTTATCGGAAGCGCTAAAGGCAGCGCACTACGAAGTCGACACCGC
>JAYTDP010000263.1:0-2498 GCA_043735865.1 Bdellovibrionales bacterium | reverse complement strand
TGCAAACGATTTTCGTACGAAGAGTGACATCTTTTTTAACTTCCGAAAAAACGAGACGATCCGTGGATTTCAATGTTAGGCCGACGGTCGATTTTGCCGCGTCATCGAAGCTTGAGAGACTAATTGGCTCCCTTTCCTTATCAGAAGTGGTTTCGAAAACGGGAGATTTGAGTTCCAATGCCGAAGAATTCGAACTTTTATTTTGATCGGCACAAGACATCAGACCTAAAACCGAGACCGTTAAGAGCCCTAGACACATTACATTTGTTTTGATTCGCATTTTGACCTCCATTAGCGCACTTAGAGCAAGGAGGGTGCCGGACACTCTGTCAAAAACTGAAAACCGGCACATCGATTGCAATTCTTACGATTGGGGGGACAAAGTGGAAACAAAAAGACACCAACGAATTAGCGCACTTCTCTGGATAATTGCAATTATGGCGACGGTCATTGCGGCTCGAGCAAAAGCTGAGATGATTATTCCCGATGCCACCTATGGAGGGTCCGGTTGCGTGGCCGGTACTGCGGCCGTTACATTGAGCGCCGACCAGCTCGTGATCAATGCTCTTTTCGATAACTATCAGGCAGAAATTCCGCGAAATTCAAATCGGTCTCTTGATCGGAAGGCATGCGCTATTGCAGTGCCGATTCGTGTTCGGCCCGGCTACCAATATGCCGTTAAGAGAGTCATTTTAAAAACTGATTTGGTTTTGGCGCGAGGTAGCAGCGCGATTTACTCACTCGAAATTTTTCGGCCCAGTTCAAGACCGGTGAAAATTGAAATTCCTTTTAATGGAGCCATTAATAACGAGCAAACTCTTGCTTACGTCATGCGCAACAGCGATTGGTCGACTTGCGGAAAGAGCGATTTGCTTCGCGTAAATACATCTGTCATTTTGAAATCGCCAGATCGCCGTGCGGCTTTAGCGGCAGTGCGAGACCGTATGACGTTGCAACTCCAATGGCGTCGCTGCAGATAATTACCAGTACGTTGTGTCGATATAAACATCGCCTACAACTTTTGACTGACAGCTCAGTCTTTCATCCTCTTTTAATTCTGTAGGGCTTCCTGCAACACGCAATCGAGTTGCTGCCTCGAGTGCATTTGGTTTGCTAAGTGAGTTCGGATTTTGAATCACTTTCACGCGGCACTTGGTGCAAATGCCTTTTCCGTAACACGAACTGGCGACGGGCTTGCCGGACTCAAGAAGCGATTTCATCAGATTCGCACCTGAGTGAACCTCTATTTCTTCTGGAGTTTTGAAGAACCCAATCTTTGGCATGTATCGATGATAGCTCCCTGCGTTAGTAGGGGGCAAGGGAATCATTCTCCGCTAATCTAGCTTTAATTCTCGAAAGGTTAAGCATGTCAGACTCCACAATTGAAGATGTGATTATTATTGGTTCGGGGCCCGCGGGATTAACGGCTGCGATCTATGCCGCTCGCGCTAATTTGAAGCCTCTTATGATCGAAGGTGAGGAGGTCGGCGGCCAATTGATGACGACGACCGATGTCGAAAACTGGCCGGGCGAGCCCGAGGGCATTCAGGGTCCGGCGCTTATGGAAAAAACGCGTAAACAGGCGGCACGTTTCGGGACCCGCTTCATTTCACAGAACGTAACTAAAGTCGATTTATCGAAGCGGCCGTTTACGGTGTTCATCCGCGAAAAAGAATACAAGGCGAAATCATTGATCATATCAACAGGCGCAAGTGCACAGTACTTAGGCCTGCCGAACGAAAAGCGTTTATTAGGGCGGGGAGTTTCAGCGTGTGCGACGTGCGACGGAGCCTTCTTTAAAAATCAAGAAGTCGCGATCATCGGTGGCGGCGATACCGCAATGGAAGAGGCTAACTTTCTGACTCGCTTTGCGACGAAGGTTTATGTTGTTCATCGTCGCGATTCCTTCCGTGCTTCGAAAATCATGGCGGATCGAGTGATGAAGAACGCAAAAATCGAAATTATCTGGAATCACGAACTTCTTGATGTGCTTGGTGACACAGGTGTTACAGGAATCAAAATTAAAAATGTAAACACGGGTGAAGTAACCGAAAAGCCTCTTCACGGTGTCTTCATTGCCATTGGCCACAAGCCGAATACGTCGGTATTCAAAGGTCTTTTGAAAATGAATGAGACTGGATATTTGATTACTGAGCCGCGATCGACATACACTTCAGTAGAGGGCGTATTCGCCGCCGGAGATGTTCAAGATCACGTTTACAGACAAGCTATCACCGCTGCGGGTAGTGGTTGTATGGCGGCCATGGACGCCGAACGCTGGCTCGAGAAGACCGAAGGTTAAAAAGGTGCCCGGTAGCTTTTCGGTGCTGCACCTGGTTGAGATGGATCGAAGGGATATCTGTTATGTCGAAGAAGAAAAAAATTAATGCGAGAGACTTGGTCCAAAAGATCGAAGCACTCACGCGTAATCGGATTCTCGCGCAAGAAGTTGTCTCAATCGATCAATTTAAAAAACGCCCTGTCGCACAGACGATCCT
>JAYTDP010000262.1:0-5998 GCA_043735865.1 Bdellovibrionales bacterium | reverse complement strand
GCATCTTCATTCAATGCTTCAAAGTTCACACTGGGTTGTGTTACGGGCTGAAGTTTGTGTTCAGTAATAGCTTTCGAATAGGCTTCGCTGAAGATGTCTTGAAGCACGTCTTTTTTCACGCTATCGCCGTATAGAGATTTGATAGTGGCGATCGGGGCTTTCCCTTTTCGGAAGCCTTTGATAGTGGCATTTCGCTGCAAATCTTTGTAGACTCGGCTGAACGAAGAAGCGACTTTTTCGGTCGGGACTTCGATAGTCAATTTGCGATAGAGACCCGGCTTTGATTCGACGGACGTTTTCATGATTTCTCCTTGGGAAGAGACGTTATAGAAAAACACCCTTAGAGAGGCAAGAAAATTAACGCGTGGCATCCGATCAAAAAGACCAAAAAATTTATATGGTTACGGGTAAGGGTGGAGTCGGGAAGTCCCTCGTGGCCGCCGCAACCGCGACTTCCTTCGCCCGAAAGGGCTTAAAGACGCTTCTCGTGGAGTTGGGCGACCAAAGCTCCTATCAATACGTCTTCGACAAGGCCATCAAGTACAAGGGTACCAACATCGAAAAAAATCTCGATGTCGCCCTCTGGAATGGAGAAGCCTGCCTAAAAGAATACATTACCTACCTGATTAAGGTCCCAGCGCTTGCCGATTTGTTCATGGACAACAAAATCATGCGCACATTTATTCGCGCGGCGCCGGCATTAAAAGAGCTCGCGGTTCTCGGTAAAATTACGAGCGGAATCAGAAGTTGGGGTCCCGAATTGCCGTTCGATCGCATCGTCGTCGACGGATACGCGACCGGGCATTTCATGGCTTTGCTAAAAGCCCCCATCGGCATGGCGGAATTAATTTCGGCGGGGCCAATGGGGGAACAGAGTCGAAATATTTCCGCGGTTCTCGCCGACTCCAAACACACGCAATACTTAATCGTCACTTTGCTCGAAGAACTTCCGATTTCCGAATCGCTCGAACTTCGGACAGAGTTAAAAAAATGGGTGAAAGCCGACGCGCGCATCTTAGCAAATCAATATTTCGAGTCTGGATTAAGTGCCGCCGATTTATCTTCACTTCACGCCAACCAACAATCGGGCTTCGTTGATTATGTCGACAAATTGCAATCTCGGAGTGAGCGTGGAGTTGCGCGGCTCGAAAAAGAGAAATTGTGTTCACTGAAATTGCCTTATGTCTTGCAGACCGAAAGCCGAGAAATAATCGAAGTTCTATCCAAGAAGCTGGTGGATTTCGAATGAACCCTCTCGAAAATTGGCTCAAATATAAAGTTTTAATTTGTGTTGGAAGTGGCGGCGTCGGTAAAACGACAATCGCTTCAAGCATCGGCGTATTGGCGGCTGAAAAGGGCCTCAAAGTTTTAACGATGACGATCGATCCGTCACTCCGTCTACGAGAAGCCTTGGGCCTCACCGAGAATACTAGCCGCACCGTTCGCGTTCCGAATCAAAACTTTAAAGGCTCACTCGATGCGAGCTTGCTGGTTTCTGAGGAAATTTTCGAAGACTTCATTCGTAAGTCTGCTCGAGAAAAAACGATGGCGGATCGGTTGGTTAAAAATCGCCTTTATCAACTTATCTCGACAACATTAAGCGGCAGCCAAGAATTCACGGCGCTGCTCCAACTTTCGCGCATCGTCGAGTCAGGCGAGTATGACCTCGTAATACTCGATACACCGCCAGCGCAACACGCCATCGACTTCTTGCAAGCTCCTCAAAAGTTGGAATCGCTATTTCAAGAGAGCATAGTGAAATGGTTTATTAATGAACGGGAAGAGCAGGGACTTATCCGGCGCCTTGTTTCTAAGGGTACGCGTACTGTATTGTCGATCTTAGAAAAGGTCACCGGCTCGACTTTCATGGCCGAACTAACGGATTTCTTTTCGAGCATTCAAGCGGTACAAAGTAAAATTGTTGAGAAAACGTCTCAGGTACAAGAAATTCTTTTGCGTCACGACACCGGCTTTTTGTTAGTGACCGGTTTCGATGAAGTGAAAATGAAAGAGGCTATTTCTTTAAAGGATTATCTCGAAGCTCGAAAGTTTTCGTTAATAGGCGCTCTCGTCAATCGCTCGAAGCCTATTGGGTTTGAGCCGGGCTCAGTTCAGAATGACGGGTCTGAGCCCTCCCGTAAGTTGTCATCTCTTGCGAGTGAGTTTGCAAGTTACTATGATGAAAGACGAGTGGTATTTGAAAGATTTAAACAGCAACTGGCAAGCGGTTCGAAAAGCGAACGCCCGGTTGTGAAAATTCCCGACTTCAATACCGACATCGTCGGATTGAAAAGTCTCTCAGAGGTAGCAAATGAAATTGAAAAGAGATCCCAGTCTTAGGATTATCTTTTTAGTATTGGCATTCCTGCCGGGTCGTCTAAACTAAGCTTCATGAGCAGTCGTTTTTTTTCATTGAGTTTGCTAAACAATCAGTTTCCAGCTCTTCATGGGCTTCGTTTTTTGGCGATTTTGGGAATCATTCAACTCCATGCGACCGCCGCTATTTTGTTCGTCACACTGCACGCCGCCGAAGGCATTGCTCCGACTGACTATGGAAAAATCTTAAGCCTCAATAGCTGGTTCGCTATGGATCTGTTCTTTATCATGAGCGGCTTCCTCATCGGCAAAATTTTATTTTTTTCTTTCTCTGATTATGGCCAGGAAAATCGCTCGAGCCCCCGCAAAGGATTTGTCCGATTTTATTTGCGACGAGCATTTAGGACGTTTCCGCTGTATTACGTATTTCTTTTTGCCTATCTTTATTTAGGCCGAGTACTGCCAATTTGGACTCCGACGACCGAGCGAGGCTTCACCAGTCTTCTATTTAACGAGCTGGCATACATGACCAACTATCCATTCCAACCCGAGAAGTATCTAGCTCCCTGGAGTTGGTCGCTCAGTGTGGAGGAGCACTTTTACTTGATCAGCCCAATCCTGATCCTCTTTTTGATGCGAATCAAAACTCACCAGCGGCGTCTACTGTTATTGTCGGGATTGTGGCTCATGGGGCCGGTGACTCGGTTTGCGATCTACTGGTTTAAATTTCGCGCACATACCGTGGAAGCCGTCATGAGTGAGCTTTACACGCCCACACATGCAAGATTTGACATTTTGATTGCGGGCCTGATTCTCGCTTACTTTGACCAATTTTTCCTAATCGAGACGAAGGCGTTTTTTGCAAACCGCCTCGTTAAGTGGATAACATGGCTTCTGCCAGCCATGATATTTGCACTGATGCTCAGTCCTTCGATTAATCCGACTCCGTTAGGAGTGGTCAACCCGTCCCATTTAGAATTCATCCGCTACACTGCTTTCACGGGAGTCTTCTACTACGGATTTTTAACCAGCATTGCCTACTTGTGTTTGATTCCGCGGTTAATCTATTTTGATAGCCGCATGTCTCGATGGCTCGCAGGTCGAACGTTTCTTTATTTTGCAACTCTTGGCTATGCGATTTATCTCGTTCACATGCCAATTTGCTACAGGGCCGCAAGCCTCGCAAATCAGATTCTCCCTTCCGCGAATAATTACTTTTTTCTCCACTGGATTTTTGCGACAATCGTGACTTTAGCGGCTTCAACGGCTCTTGCTTACGTCATGCATATCTTGATCGAAAAACCATTTCTGATGTTACGTGACCACTGGGCTCCTTAGAGTTAATATGTTAAAAGACGAGAGTTCGCGACTACAGTCGCTCAGAGGTAGTAAATGAAATTGAAAAAAGATCTCAGTCTTCCACTTAGCATCCTTGTATTAGCGACGGCTTTCGGCTGCGCTTCTAAAGATAAGATCGTGATTCCAGGTGCGGTACAGGAGGCGGCTGATTCGCGGGGAATTGACGAATTCGAAAAGGCAAATCAGCTTCTCGATGCAAAACGCTATGAGGATGCCGCCGCAGCATTTGATCGATTGCGTGTGCAGAATCCAACGACGAGCCTCGATTTCTTTATTTTACTAAATGGTGGAATTGCTTACCAGGGGGCCGGAGACTGTAAAATTGCGGCCGAAAGATACCGCCAGACCATTCGTGTAACCAATAAGAAAAATCCACAGACCCAGGCAATGGCGCGCTTACGATTGAGCGACGTTCTCTCGTGCCAAGGTGATGATCGACTCGCGATTGTGAATCTCGTCGAACTCTATAAAAGTCGCCAGTACCTGCCAGTGGAGATCGCCCAGGCCGAAGTTCCCGCACGTTTAGCGGCAGCTTACGCTCGCGCTGACAATAAAAAAATGGCGGAAAAGTATTTTAAAGAAGCTGAGATTGGTTTTCGCAAAATAAACGCGATGAATGCAACAGCGGCACAAAAACCGATGCTGGCGAAAACTCTTTTCTTGATGGGTAATATGGGGCATCTCGACCCTGCAAAGATTTCGGCTCAGGATTACTTTGTCTCGGTCGACGCGCTTCAGGGATTTTTGTTTCGGGCAGTTGAAATGGACGCCCCGAACTGGTCAGAGCTAGCGGCAAATCAGTTGTCAGACGCTTACCAGAAAGTTTGGATGTTCATTGATCGTGACCCACCCACGGTCGAAGATTCGCCTGAACTCTCAGCTCGAGAAAAAAAGGTGCAGAAGATCCAGGCCGCACAATCAGCATTGTCTTCGCTTAAAGCACTTACAAATATGTATGTTCCGAATAAGAAACCGAATAAACGGATCAATGATTTATTCGTGTCACTCGACAAAACTGAACGCCAAATCGAAGGGTTTCTCGCGACAAATCGAATCGGCAACGACTTGACGCCCGAAGCGAAAAAGGCGACTGATGTAAAGCAAGACGGCCGAATTGTAGATCCGAAACGACGAAGGTAGCCATGATCCAAGACGATATACATAAGAAAATTATCGAGCGTTGCTCGGAAGTGGACCAATGGTTCAAAGAAAAAAGCCAGGGTTTAGCTTTTCCTTTTTTCTCAAGCTTTGACGTTCGCGATTCAGGTGGCAAAATTGCTCCAGTTGATGCGAATATTTTTCCGGCGGGTTTCAACAACATCTGTCAGCAAGATAAAGAAGCGGCCAACGAAGTTGCGTTCGAATATTTAAAGTCCCATTATCCTGAAGGCGCGAAAGAACTTTTCCTCCTTGCGGAAGAGCACACGGGCAATCCTTATTATTGGGAAAACGTGAGCTCTATCGAGAAGATCCTGACCGGGGCAGGCTATAGAGTGACCGTCTGCTGGCCAAAAAATATTGGTGAACCGTTTCAGGCTCAATCGATTTCGGGCAAAACTGTGGTTGTTCACGGCAGCGAAAATCGTAAGGGTCAAATTTGGAGTAACGGCAAAAAAGCGGACCTCATTATTTGTAACAACGATTTTTCTTTAAGTTATCCGGAGTGGAGCGAAGGGCTTGAGACTCCGATGAATCCTCCGCACGAGCTGGGGTGGTATCGCCGGCGTAAAGATCAGTTTTTCGAGCAATACAATCAGCTGACAAAAGAGTTTTCTGATTTAATCGGAATCGATTCGCACCTGATTGGTATCGCCACGGAGAAATACGACGGGTTTGCCGTTGAAGACGCGGCAAGCCGCGAAGCACTCGCCTTGCGAGTGGACGCATTCATCAAAGAGCTCGAAATTAGTTATGCGCGGATCGGGATAAAAGAAAAGCCGTTTGTATTTTTGAAGAATAATGCCGGAACCTACGGTCTCGCAGTGATTCAAGTTCATAATGGCGACGAGATCCGAAATTGGAATTATAAGTCTCGAAAAAAAATGAAAGCCGCCAAAGGTGGGCGAGACGTTGAAAGCCTTATTATTCAAGAGGGCATTGCGACTCGATTCTCCTCGGAAAAAGAGACGGCGGAGCCTTGTGTTTACATGATTGGCAAAGAGTTAGTCGGTGGATTTCTCCGTACTCATGCCGAAAAGGGGCCGGAAGAAAGTTTAAACAGCCCGGGTGCCATTTACAAAAAAATGTGCATGAGCGATTTAGAAATGAATATCGCCGGCTGCCCAATGGAAAACGTTTACGGTTGGATTTCAAAACTCAGCAT
>JAYTDP010000261.1:0-2162 GCA_043735865.1 Bdellovibrionales bacterium | reverse complement strand
GCTCGTATTCGATTTTTATACAATGCCTCCAAAGCCTTGCCGGGACAGGTTTTCCTAGCTCATGCCGAGAGTATAATGCAGAAAACGCTGCCATACCGTATACTGCGTGAACTGACTTTTGATCTCAAAAAAGGTGCAACTTTACCCGAAAATTTGGCGGCACTTCTAACGATGCGCGGCTACACGGCGACACCAGCGGTGGAAGACGTCGGGACCTTTTCACTGCGCGGCGGAATTCTCGACATTTATTCGCCCGCAAGTGAATTCCCGTACCGCATTGAAACTTTTGGCGATCAGATCGATTCGATTCGAATTTTCGATCCGCTGACTCAGCGAAGTTTGTCTGAAGAAATCTCCGCCGTCATTTTACCCGCCCGTGAAGCCCTTTATTTTGAAGAAAACCGGCAGAAAATCGCAAAGCATTTTCAGAATTCAGTGAACGACCGGCCGATAGATAAAGAAGACGTGAGAGAGATTCTGCGTTCCATTTCACAAGGTCAATATTTTTACGGAATGGACTTTCTCCTCCCATACTTCTTTGACCATCTTGACGGTCCACTTGAATATTTTAACACTGCTGTTAACTTGTGGTCCGTTTATCGGGTCGATAGTCTTCATCTCGCTGATGAATTCATAGAAGAATTAAAAACTCAATATCAAGAAGGCGAAGCCTCTCTGTTATTGCGACCGAGCCCGGCAGAGCTTTATTCGCGGTTTGATCAATTTGCTAAACCGCTCGAGATTCGTGAGTTTGACGTCGAGCGAATTTCACTGGAAGACGCAAATGAAAAAAAATTCGAAAAGCTCGAATACAAATCCTTCCCGCTAAGCGAATTCGCGGCCACTTGCCAATCTCTCAATCATGATCAAGAAAAGCTGATCGATTTCGTCAGCCAAAAGTGTCACGAATGGAGAAAAAGTGGCTACCGCATTTTAGTGTCAGCCCACTCGATGAATCTCGCTCAGCGCATGCAACTCATGTTCGAGCGAAGCCAATTCAAAGTGATTATCGTATCCGACAATGAATTTCTGTGGAGCGATTGGCTTGCTAAACAAAACGAAGATCAGAATCTGGTCCATGTCATTGTAAGGCCTTTTGTCGACAGCGGCCGATGGCTCGACGAGAAAATTATTTTTCTTCGTGATGACGAGATCTGGGGCAAAAAGAAGCCGAGCCGCACTCACAAAAAAGACGACGGTTTCAGTGAACGAGTTAACGCTCTTGCCTTCGGAGATCTGAAACCCGGCGATCTCGTTGTTCACAAACTCCACGGCATCGGAATTTACGAAGGCCTCGAGGTCATGCCAATCGAAGGCGTACCAGCCGAATTTATTCGTCTTCGATATAAAGACAATGATCGCCTTTTTCTTCCCGTCTACCGCGTTGGTCAGCTCCAAAAATACAGCGGCCCTACCAATGAAAGCCTAATCGATAAACTCGGCGGCACCGGATGGGCTAAGGCGCAGACAAAAGTAAAATCCCATTTGCGCGACATCGCTTCGAACTTGCTGAAGCTTTATGCGGCTCGAGCTGAACTCAAGCGCCCGGCATTTTCCCCGCCCGACGATGAGTACTATTCTTTCGAGAATTCATTCCCGTACGAAGAAACCGAAGACCAGATGCGCGCCATCAATGATGTGATCGGCGATCTAGGCAAAGACAAACCGATGGATCGCTTGGTCTGCGGAGATGTCGGTTTTGGAAAAACTGAAGTTGCGATGCGCGCGGCATTTAAAGCGGTACAAGAAGGCAAACAAGTTGCGGTCATTGCTCCAACTACAATTTTAACTTTTCAACATGGATCAACTTTTAGAAAGCGCTTTGCTCAGTGGCCAGTCACTATTCGCGAGCTCAACCGTTTTATTTCGAAGGCGGATGCAAAGAAGACTTTGACCGAACTAAAAGAAGGCAAAGTCGACATCATTATCGGCACGCACCGCCTCTTCAGTCGCGATGTTCAATTTAAAGATCTTGGATTGTTAGTAATTGATGAAGAACAGAAATTCGGCGTCACTCACAAAGAAAAGATCCGCCACATGCGAGAAAGTATCGACACGCTCGCGATGTCGGCCACGCCAATTCCACGAACGCTGAATATGAGCCTGGTTGGAATTCGTGATTTAAGTCTGATTCATACTCCCCCCGAAGACCGACTTCCGAC
>JAYTDP010000260.1:0-4791 GCA_043735865.1 Bdellovibrionales bacterium | reverse complement strand
CAGATAATTCATAAATCGGAATCGTAAAATGTTGCCAAGTTCCCAGCATGTCTGAAAATTTCAGATCGACCATTCGCACGCCTTTTTCCTTGGCTTGCTTAATGACTTCGCTCGGTTTCATTTATGGTGCTCCCTTATTGGTTGTTAATCGCCCGTACTATCTAAATTTTCGATTTCTATTTCTACTTACAATTCCTTACAAGAAACCATTACAAAGCTTCATCATCTTTTTCACCGGTGCGTATTCTACGAACGCTCTCCACGTCGATAACGAAAATTTTGCCGTCGCCGATTTTGCCGGTGTGCGCAGACTTTTGAATCGCTTCAACTGCGGGAGCGACAAATGAATCGCTCACGACAATTTCAATTTTTACTTTCGGGAGAAAATCAACGACGTATTCGGCGCCTTTGTAAATTTCAGTACGGCCTTTTTGACGTCCGAACCCTTTGATTTCAGTGACAGAAAGACCTTCGATGCCTATCTCTTGAAGAGCTTCAACAACATCGTCGAGCTTAAACGGCTTGATGATGGCTTCAATCTTTTTCATTGGTTCTTTTGGTAGCGGTTTATTTCTTGTATCAACCGGTTTGATTCGCCTCAAGAAAATTTTCCAATTGGCAAAAAATAACTTTTTGCATGCAGCCGTCTTTCGCGCTGTTTTTTGCGCCCAGCGTTTGTTAAGAAGCTGCCTGCTGTTCAGGGGATATTGGGGATCGAAGGGGAGTTCATGAATCAGGTAGAAAGTTTTTTTGTATACGGTTCTTTGTCAAAAGGGATGGTTCACTACGACCGAGTCTCTGCTTTTGTTCGTGATATTAAACCGGCCTGGACTTTAGGCCATTGCTATCGCCTGCCTGTCGGCTACCCCGTGCTGCTCGAGTCGGATCCCTATGCATCAGATGTGGATGGAGACCGAATCAGCGGCCACATTCTTGAGATAGAAGGTCAGGATTTAGTCTTTAAAATTTTCGATGAGTTTCATGGTCACAGTCCGCTCAATCCAGAGAAATCTCTGTTCAATAAGAAGACTGTTCAAGTCGGCTGCGACGATGGAACAATGCTCGACGCGACGATCTATTTGTTGAATCCCACCAAGCTACCGGCGCATTCATGCCGCATTGCAGGTGGAGATTGGATGAAGTCTTTACAGGACGCGCCCGCTCTTCCCCAGACATTAAGTGAAAAGCAGATCGGCTACGTTCGCCGTCTCGGATCATCGATCGGCCGAGAAATTGTGCCGATTGATCTCGCACTTTATCGTGAGCTGATGAAACTCGAGCTCATCGTCGATAAAGGCCGCCGCTTGGCTTTGACGAAGTTGGGTAAAGAAGTTTATCGCTTTCTTTGATGTATCCGCAGCGATTGTTCAATGTAGTTCTCGTTGAGCCCGAAATTCCGAATAACACCGGCAACATCGGGCGCACTTGCGTGGGCCTTTGGTCAAAGCTTCATCTCGTAGGGCCGCTCGGGTTTTCTCTCGACGACAAACAGTTGAAGCGCGCGGGTCTCGATTACTGGCCGAATCTCGAATACGAATATCACCCAGCGTGGACCGACTTTTTAAAAACCGTTTCTGACCCCAGCCGCCTATTTTTCTTTGAGACAGGTTCTTCTAAAACGCTTTTTGATGCTGAGTTTAAATGTGGAGATTATTTGATTTTTGGCAAGGAGACGAAGGGGCTGGCCGACACAATTGTGAAATCTTTTGAGGATCAGGTCTACCAAATCCCTTTTCCAGGCGAAATTCGCAGCTTCAATCTCGCCAATACCGTAGCAATGGTAATGTGCGAAGGTTTTCGCCAAGTGAGACCCGCCATTTCGAAGTCGTAACGCTGTTACCCGTCTAGACAGCTCAAGCCCAAGCAGTTATCCTGACTCACCTATGTTTAATAAGATTTTGACCAAAATTGTCGGCAGCAGTCACGAGCGCGAAATGAAGCGGATTCAGCCGCAAATTGATCATATCAATTCGCTCGACGCTAAAATCAAAGCGCTCAACAACGACCAGTTGAAAGCAAAGACGAATGAGTTTCGCGAACGAATCAGCCGCGGTGAAACCGTCGATCAGATTTTGCCCGAAGCTTTTGCGGTTTGCCGCGAAGCCTCTTCGCGCGTACTCGGAATGCGCCATTACGATGTTCAGTTAATCGGCGGGATCATTTTGAATAGCGGATCAATCGCCGAAATGAGAACGGGTGAAGGTAAAACTCTCGTTGCGACACTCCCGGTTTATTTGAATGCATTGACTGGCAAAGGCGCACATCTCGTCACCGTGAATGATTACCTTGCAAAACGTGACTGCGAATGGATGGGACAGCTTTATAAATGGTTAGGAATGTCGACCGGCACGATCGTTCACGAACGCTCGGATAGAGAGCGAAAAGAAGCGTATGGCGCAGACATCACTTACGGAACCAACAATGAATTTGGTTTCGACTATCTCCGCGACAATATGAAATTCGATTTAGCGGATTACGTTCAGCGCCCGTTCAATTATGCGATTGTCGATGAATGCGATTCGATTTTGATCGATGAAGCGCGAACTCCTCTTATTATTTCAGGCCCTTCTGACGACTCGACCGACAAATATTACGAGATCAATAAGATCATCCCGCACTTGAAACGCGATGTGCATTTTACGATGGAAGAAAAATCGCGCACGGCCTCTTTGACGGAAGAAGGAAACTCGAAAGTCGAAGAGCTTTTAAAAATCGGCAATTTATTTGATCCGGAGAACATCGAACTCCTGCACCATATTTATCAAGGCTTGAAAGCGCATCACTTGTATCAAGTGGATGTGGATTACATGATTCGTGACGGAGAGGTTCTCATCGTCGATGAATTTACCGGTCGCTTAATGCCTGGCCGACGCTGGAGTGACGGGATTCACCAAGCGATCGAAGCCAAAGAAGGCGTGGAAGTAAAGAGCGAAAATCAGACTCTTGCGACCATTACATTTCAAAATTATTTCAGAATGTATCCAAAACTTTCAGGCATGACCGGAACTGCTGAAACCGAAGCCGTCGAGTTCAAAAAGATTTATAATCTTGGCGTTTCAGTTATTCCAACAAATAGTCCGGTTCGTCGTATCGATGAACAAGATGTCGTTTACAAAACGGAAGCCGCGAAATATCGCGCGATCGCGAAAGACATCCAAGGTCGATTTGCCAAAGGGCAGCCGGTTCTCGTCGGTACAGTTTCTATTGAGAAATCAGAGCGCTTAAGCCGTCAGCTTAAAAATGACGGAATTACTCACAATGTTTTGAATGCAAAACATCACGAGCGAGAAGCTGACATCGTGGCTCAAGCGGGCCGTCGTTGCGCGGTGACGATTGCAACCAATATGGCCGGTCGCGGAACAGACATTGTTCTCGGTGGTAATCCAGAAGCTCTTGCAAAAGAACAAACGGGAGGCGCAGTTGATACTGCGGATTTCCCGGCGCTCGTTGCGAAATACAAACAGCAAACGGCCGCCGAAAAAGATCAAGTGCGCGAAGCGGGCGGACTCTACATCATCGGGACTGAGCGCCACGAATCTCGTCGTATCGATAATCAGTTGCGCGGTCGATCTGGTCGTCAAGGGGACCCGGGTGAATCGCGTTTTTATCTTTCTCTCGAAGACGATCTTATGCGTAAGTTTAACGGCGAGCGTGTACAAAAAATTATGACGATGATGAATGTTCCCGACGATGAGGCAATGTCTCACCGAATGGTTTCGAACGCGATCGAAGGGGCTCAGCGAAAAGTCGAAGGACATAACTTCGATATTCGTAAGCATCTTCTTGATTACGATGATGTGATGAACAAACAGCGAACCGCGATTTACGGTTTACGTAAAGACGTTCTCAAGGGCGAAAATATCGAGCAGATCACTCTCGATATGTTGAGTGAAGTCGTTTCGGACATGCTCGATATGTATTTGCCTGAAGGCACGAAGCCAGCGAGTTGGAATCTCGAGGGACTCGCAATCGCTCTGAACCAACAATTCGGAATTCACGTTCACGTCGAGTCTCTGACTAAAATGGCAGCGGGCGACATCACCGCCCTAGTCAGTTCTGAAGTTAAAAAAGTTTACGATACGCAAAAAAAATCGGTCGGAGAATTCTGGCCGCAACTTCAAAAAATGCTTCTCTTGCAGACAATTGATCAGCGCTGGAAAGAGCATTTGCAAATCATCGATCACTTGAAAGAGGGAATCCATTTGCGTGGTTACGCGCAAAAAGATCCATTGATCGAGTATAAAAAAGAAGGCTTCGAGGCTTTCCAAGGGATGAATGCGACGATTCGTTCTGAAGTCATTGAAAAATTAATTAAGATCCGAATCGCGGCGCCCGGCGAAGCAGAAGAAGCTTTTGAGCAACGGCAGCGACAGCAACCTAAGAAATTGCAGTTCCAGGGCAGTGAAGCCAGCGAAAGTGCGAGCGCTTTGAAGCAAACTCCAGCGCAACAATCGAGACCTGCCGGTTACGGATTACCTCTAGCGCGTCCGCAAATGGATGATGGTGGAGAAGGCTTTGACGACTTTGGTGGCGGCGACGGACCGAAAATGAATCGCGCCCAACGACGCCAGATGAAGAAAAAAGGCCGTTAGTCCAGGGTCCTTATCCTCGACGAAATACGAGAAATAAATAGCCGGACCTCCTGAAAGCCCATGATTTGCTAAAATAAAGCATGGTTTCTTGTCCTATTTGCGGCACCCAAAACGAAGGCGATTTCGGTCTTATGAATTGCACTTCGTGTGGGTCTCCATTTTTTATTCAGATCGATGGATCGACCGAAGCGGCACCGCC
>JAYTDP010000259.1:0-7512 GCA_043735865.1 Bdellovibrionales bacterium | reverse complement strand
TTTTTAAATACGAACCCGTCGCTTTGTACGTATCTTTTTCGTGAACGTAGGACGAAAGCTGTTTCAAAGAATAACTTTGGGTATCCGAGTTGCCGGTGGTGCGCACAACGGCAGCCTGCGATTCATTTGAATATGGAGATTTTGCCGGAGTCGGCACTTCTTCCGCCTGCGCGGCCATGCAACTTCCAATGGCTAGAACAATTGCGATAATCCAAAAAACAGTACTGAACTTGATATGAAATTGCGGCCGACTGTGCCCGTGTGTTGGAGAGGAAATCATCTTAACCTACTTTCACTGCTGGCGGCATTGGACGAAGTTTATTTACAGCACGCATGAGCATAAACACGGCAAACGCGACAATGGTAAATGTAATGATCGCGGTAATGAACAATCCGATATTCATAGTAATAGCGCCGGCTTTTTGCGCATCAACTAAAGACGCGTAAGGAGCAGGGATCGTCGCCCCCTCCTTCAACAAGATATATAAGTTTTTAAAGTCGACGTTGCCGATGAGAAGTCCGATCGGCGGCATAATGATATCGGTTACGAGAGAATTTACGATTTTTGCAAACTCGGCACCGATGATTAGGCCGACTGCCATATCGACAACGTTACCTTTGACGGCGAATTCTCTAAATTCTTTTGCGATGCTCACATGGGCCTCCATTAAATTTTGTAAACAGACGCGTCCCTTCTCCCATAAAGCCTTTGCCAATCTCAAGTAAAATATAGATAACGTCCGCTCTAGGAGACCCATATGGACCAACTTTCATCAATCGACCGTTACTGGGAAGACTCAATTGTTCCGGCGCTGTCGCGCTACATCGAAATTCCGGCAAAATCGCCCGCTTTTGATCCAGATTGGAAAAAGTCCGGTCACATCGACAAAGTTTTAAAACTTGTCGAGAAGTGGATTGAAGAAAGAAAAGTTCCAGGACTTAAAAAAGAAGTTTTGGTGAGCGAAGGCCGAACTCCTCTACTTCTTTTAGATATTCCTGGCGATTATGACTATGAAGTTCTCATGTACGGTCACCTCGACAAGCAACCCGAAATGACCGGATGGGCAGCTGACCTCGGGCCCTGGAAAGCGGTACGCAAAGGCGAAAAACTTTACGGCCGCGGTGGTGCCGATGACGGTTACGCTGTCTTCGCGAGCGTTTGTGCAATTGAACATTTGATTCAATCGAAAACTCCACGCCCTCATATAAAAGTGGCGATCGAGTTCAGCGAAGAAAGCGGCTCACCGGATTTACCATTGTACTTCGAAAATTTTGCTTCAAAATTCGGCACGCCGGATTTAATTATTTGTCTCGACTCGGGCGCCGGAAATTACGAACAGTTCTGGATGACCACATCACTCCGCGGTTTAGCGGGCGGAACTTTGAAAGTGCAAATTCTCGAAGAAGGAGTTCACTCCGGCGACGCCAGCGGCATTGTCCCCTCTTCATTTCGAATCGCGCGCATGCTTTTGAACCGAATTGAAGATGTGAACACAGGAGAAATATTTGCCGCTGAATTTAAAGCCGAAGTTCCGCAAGATCGTCGCACGCAAATTCAAAAGACATCAAAAATTCTCGGCGAAAGTGCGTACATTAAATTCCCGTTCGCAGGAAGTGCCCAACCTGCGGGTTCAGACCCCGTCGAATTAATGCTGAACCGCACATGGCGCGCGGCACTTTCTATAACGGGCGCCGATGGTTTGCCAAAACCGGCCGACGCCGGAAATGTTTTGCGCCCCTACACCGAACTGCAGTTGTCACTTCGCCTTCCACCGACAGTCGACGGAGAAAAAGCGAGTGCTAAACTTAAAAAAATTCTCGAGACCGAACCGCCTTACAATGCGAAAGTGACTTTTGTAGCCGAAGAAGCCGCGAGCGGATGGAATGCTCCTGAATTGCAACCCGCACTCGAGACACTTCTCAACGAAGCTTCACACAAATATTATGGCAAAGAGGCTCTCGCTCTCGGTGAAGGTGGGACAATTCCATTCATGGGAATGCTCGGACGAAAATTTCCGAAGGCTCAGTTTGTAATCACGGGAGTTCTAGGCCCGGCATCGAATGCCCACGGACCAAACGAATTTATCCACATCGAATACGCAAAAAAGTTAACTGCATGTATCACGCATGTGTTGGCGAATGCCAAAAAGCTAACTTAAAATAAGGTACGACTTACTTCATTGAACTTGATGGAGAAGTCGATGATGGAGATTCGCCCGTTCCTATTCTATCAATGTTCGAACAGTTATTGAAAAAGACGAGACAGATGATCAGGTAGATGAGTGTTTGAAATGATCCCTTAAGACTCATGCGCTTGATAACTCCTCATGAAACCTATCGGGAATCGGACTAGACCTCAGTAGGGTTAAAAAACAAAAAGTCGAAAAGTCCGTTAAACAGATTCGTTTGTCTCAATTTGAGATTGTCGGGACTTGATCTTGCAATCCATAAAGATGCGCAGCTATTCGCTATATCTTTGAAATGAGACAGGAATTCATGAGCTTATTACATACTAAAGCCCTTAATTGTCAGTTGGTTAGGCTTGCTTTTTTGATCGCGAATCTGGCCACCACACCGGCAGTGGCGTCTCAGTACTCATCGATTATCCCGCGCGCTAACACCTCGTCTTTGGTCGCGCGCTCAAGCGCGACTCCCTCATCGCTTGTGAAAAAGGTTCCAGCAGTAAAGCCCGCACATCGCCCGCGCAGCATTGCCGGTTTTTGCAGTTCAATTTTATCTGCGGTTATTCCGGGTCTTGTAAAAAGCGAAGTTGCACCGGCAGCTCTGGCAGCCTCAGCGACAACCGCGACAGTGACCGCGGCAGCCGCCGAGGCGTTCGAGCCCGCAGCTCCGCCAATGGAACTGGTGGATAAACTTTTAGCTGAAGCCAATGATTTGCGTGCAGCTTACGAAGCCGCTCCAAGCAACGTCGAAACCAAAACTCAGTTCGATACCAAAGCACAAGAATATTTAAGTGCATTGAAAGCAGATCTCGACGCGAAAGGAGTTCAATACTTTGTCGCCGACACCATTGATACAGCTCCTGACGGAACAAAAATAAAATGGCCGAGTCTCGTGCTATCAGCCGAGGGCGACCATCGCCTCAACCGTTTCGCCGCCGGCATGAAACGCCGATACGAAGTTCAGCTAGCCATCGACTTATTGCTTCTGCGACGACAAGGCAATATGGCCGCATATTTAAAATCGGGCGCATTGACGCTTTCTGAAGACGCCGTCCGCACCGAGCGCGCAACTATCGATGAGATTGAAGAAATCCTGCACGTCCGCTTCGCTGCTGAACGCGACGAACGCAATAAGTCCGTCGGGCATGTTCCGGTGCAAATGTATTTCGTGTCGAACTTGCCGATCCGTGGAGAAGGCGTTGAACACGACTACAGCACTGAAATGACTTTCGAAGACGTCTGGGCGCAAGCCGTTAAAATTGCGATACGATCTGCGCAAGTGAAAGACAAGCCCACTGACGAAGATCTCCAAACTATCAAAGATATGGTGGCGTATTTAGCAAGTATGACTGAGACCGCCGAAAAGGCAGTTGAGCGAGCGAAACTTTCATCACTTGAAGGCCAACCAGCCGTCTTGAATCGTCGGCGAGACGAAAGTGCTTACTTGGTTTTTGGCTATGAGAACGAATTTAATTTCGCCACATTTATTCCACAGATGGCTCTCACGAATTCGGGCAATTACGCAATTCGCGAGATGAATGACGCCGCAAAGATGACGAAGTTCATGCGCGAATATTTCTATGAGCCTGAAACGGCTGAGCCATCTGCTGAAGAAACATTTGCGAAAGCTCTTAATTTTAAAAATGCCCTGTATGATTTTATCACCCAGATTGGTCGGTCAAAACCGACGGCCGATGCGACTTACGATGTCGTGGCGTCGCTCGAGAAGATGTTCGAAGATTTTGGCGAAGATCACGAGTGATCTTCGCCGCAGTGATTACTTTGCGCCCGGACTATAAAAGCACATCTGTGGATCCGCCGGCTGGCCATTGTCTAAGACCAATCCGTTGTCCGTAAAATGAAAGCAATACGTAAATCCATCTGTCGCACGCGCCCAGCGATAGAATGACGGCGAAACGTATTCGCAATTTCCATGATCTTGAGCCATACCCGAGTTCATGACGTTTCCGTACGGAGTAAATTGGTAACATTCGCCATAACCATAGATCGAACGCGCCCAATCAAAATAAGACGGATTAACAGATTCGCAAATATCGTTGGCAACCGGTTGGCCGCCATTCAATACTTTGCCGTTCGTAGCAAACTCATAGCAGTAACCATAACCTTGACGGTTGCGTCCCCAATCGAAAGTTCCGTGGACCGCGGCACTCACTTGTGCGCCCAAAAGAACCAGTCCTAAAAATAATGCCTTTTTCATATTCCCCCTTTAAAATTTCTTAATGACTAGAGTCGAGCACGAAAAAAAGTGGGCATCAACAGATTCTGTTGCTGAAAAATTGCGATATGGATAAGACTAACCGCATGAAAACAGAGACCCGGTATCAAACCGCCCGCATCATCATAACGATTTCCGTATTTCTCCTCTTTATTCTTATGTTTGTGCCGTTTTTCTTTCCGCTATTGATGGCTCTTTTAGTGGCGTTTGCACTCGATCCGATTATTAGCCGGTACGCGGTAAAAAAATCGAAACGGAAGCTCCCTGCCGTCTTTTTGCTAATCGGATTTTTTCTGGTAACCGCAGGGCCGATCACACTTGTCTTTTTTCGATTTAGCGCAAAAGTTCGCGAAATTTCTAAGATGGGTATCGAAAATACCGAGTTTTACTTGGCGGCTGAAAAGCTCTTTTCTTGGGGAACCGAGACTTTCGCGTCTTGGTCGGACCGGCTTGGAATGTCTGCGGGTAACGCCACTGCGCCCGAGCAAGCCAATGATTTAATTCCGAAAGCGGCGAACTTTGTTTTAAACCAGCTTGGTAATATCGCATCGAGCACGCCCGAATTTTTACTTATGCTTCTCGTTTTTTCTTTGGCCCTTTATTTCTTCATCACCGAATCAAAGAGAATCGGCCGAGTGATTTCGGAAATGGATATTCTTCCTGCGCGTGAACTCAATCAGATTACATTGGAACTGCAAAAAGGCAGTTACGTGACTCTGTTCACCTCGGCCGTCACCGGCTTGATACAGGCGACTTTTGTCGCCACATCTTGCCTACTTTTTGGCTACAAAGAATTCTTCATCATTTTCGTCATTACTTTTTTCGTTTCATTCATCCCAGTCATTGGTGCTGCGCCGGTCGCGTATTTTTTCGCAGCCGTGAGCTTCGTTCACGGTGAGACTGGCTCGGGTATAGGCCTCCTTATTCTTGGCGCTATTGCAGGAACTATCGATAATGTGGTCCGCCCACTCCTCGCAACTTCGGATGAAGGAGAAATCAGTCCGGCTGTATCACTGTTGGCTATCATCGGAGCGGTCATTGTTTTTGGGTTCACGGGCATTTTCTTGGGGCCCGTCATTACTCGCCTTGCTTACAAAATTATCCCGATTCTCTTTAGAAAAATCGAAGAAGATACTGGGACATAATTACTCAGTGCGGGTTGCTGCGGGGCAATATTACCGAACTTTTTTCGGTTGATTTCAAATGGTGCCCTTTTCTTGCGGCACATCCCTTGCTGTACAAAAAGAGGGGGCCCAATGAAATCGAGAGTTACCTTCGCCATCTATTCGACCATTTTACTTCTCATTATTTTATCTTTAGTCGTGTTCGGGCCATTTCTACTCTCTATTACTCTCGGGGCCGCGTTTGCGATTGCTTTATTGCCCCTCAAAGAAAAAATTTGTGCAGTCGTTGGAGTCGGCAATAAGGTTTGCTCGAGTCTCGTCTGCACGATGTTTGCGATTTTTGTCATCACACCTATGGTTTTTGCCACGTGGAGCTTAGTGAAGCGCGTTCAAGAAGCGCCGAACCTTGAGCGAACCGTCGGTAGCTTGGAACAAAAAACGACGGCGGCGATCTCGGCAAGCGCACATCTCGTGACCGAAAAACTCGATCAGGAATCAATTCAAAACTTCGTCAGAAACACGCGGCAACAGGCGCACGATTGGGTGAAATCGTCGGCCACAGGTGTTTTGGCGGCCTTGCCCGATTTGATTGTGCACTTCCTGATGATCTTGCTCGCAATGTTCTTAGTGCTAACGGGTTACCGTAAAATGATTGCGCGGATGTCGGACTCTCATTTGTTTTCAAATCACATGGTCATACGGGCGGATTCCATTTTGACCAATGCGTGCCACGATGTTTTTTTCTCGAATATTATTGCAAGTCTGATTCAGTCACTGATCGTGGCAATTGCGATCGGTGTGTTCACCGAATTTGATCCGTATCTGACTTTTGTTTTCACTTTCGTCGTTTCATTTATCCCCGTCATCGGCGCAGGGCCAGTGATGGCTGCCGCGGCCATATACGAAGCGATCGAACATCGTTACGGTGCCGCAGGGGCATTGGCAGTTATTACGATAGTCGTCGGTGTGAGTGATAATATTGTTCGCGCACTCCTCATGGCTCACGACAAAGAAGACAGCTCGGTCGTAAATCTTCTTGCGTGTATCGGTGGAATTTACGTCTGGGGCCTACCAGGCTTATTTATTGGCCCGCTGGTTGTAACACTTGCAATAAAAATGACACCTCTGTTTTTCGATGAGCTCCGTCGGCAACCATTTCCATCTCACGATCCGACGAACGAACCCAAACAGCTGATCCTTGTCGAAACGCCCGGCGTCAGCTAAATAAGGGTATGACTACGGACATAATGAAATTGAAAGCCAACTCCCGATGGAATCGCACCTATCGCTGGCTCGAAATGATGGCCGATCATATTGATCGTCATGACCTCTTCCGATTTTCTGCATGCATCGCTTACACGACCGCTCTGTCAATTGCGCCATTTCTTGTCGTCGTTTTATCGATCGTCGCATTTTTGGATCTCGGAATTCAAAGCGACATTCTCGGATATCTTTATAATTTTATCGGTCAGGACACCGCACGCGCCCTGGACATCGTCATCACGAACTCTCGTCACGCCGAAATTTCTTCAGTGTCTGGATTCGTGGGCCTTATCATTTTAGCTTTTTCGGCATCAGCCATGTTTTCAAATTTACGCGTTTCTCTCGATAGAATCGCTTTTAGCGAGACTCCGCCGGAACCCTTTAGTGTGCTAAAGTTTATCCAACAAAAAGTTTTGTCGGTGGTTCTGGTATTGGCTTTTATTCTCATTATCGTCTTTTCAATTTTCTTAACGATCGTAATGCGCCACTATTACATACCTAGAGACCCGCTTGCGGCAGAAGTTGTCGCGTTTACGATGAATTTCGTTTTGTTCGTGATCGTGTTCATGCTCCTCTATCGGTTCGTACCGACGACCAAAGTCAGCTGGAAACGCTGTTTGATCTCCGGCTCTATCAGCTCGGTTTGTTTCTTAATCGGTAAATATTTAATCGGAATTTATTTGAGCCAGGCCATCGTCAGTAACTC
>JAYTDP010000258.1:0-2745 GCA_043735865.1 Bdellovibrionales bacterium | reverse complement strand
GGCGGCGCTAACATTTTAATTTTCCCAAATCTCGATGCGAGCAATATCGCGTATAAAATGCTTCAACAAATTGGCGGCGGCGAAGTATTAGGTCCATTCCTCATGGGTGTCAAAAAGCCGGCAAACGTTCTTCAGCGAACCTGCACCGTGAACGACATCGTCAACACGATTGTCCTTACATCGCTCGAAGCTCAGGCGTATCTCGAAACGCATGACGGGACATAAAAAGGTCGTCAGCGAAAAGGTTATCATTATTGGAGTCGGACTAAAGACCGACTCGTTCCTCGAATTAAAAGAAAGCCTCGCCGAGCTTGAAGAGCTCGCTTACGCCGCGGGCGCCGACGTGGTGGCTTCGCTTGTTCAAGCACTACCCAAATATGTCCCAGCAACTCTCATGGGCTCGGGCAAAGTTGAAGAAATACAAAAGCTCATCGAAGAATTAAAAGCGAGCGTTGTAGTTGTCGATCATGCTCTTTCAGGATCGCAAATGCGCAATCTCGAAGAAGCCTTAAAAGTAAAAGTTCTTGATCGTTCTCAACTCATTCTCGATATTTTCGCTCAGCGCGCTCACACCTATGAAGGCAAGCTTCAAGTCGAACTCGCTCTTCTCATGGATCAATATCCCCGAATGGTGGGCGGCTGGCTCGGCTCGCTTTCGCGTCTCGGGGGCGGCATAGGGACTCGCGGTCCCGGCGAAACTGCGCTAGAGGTCGACCGTCGGCGCGCGCGGGAGAAAATGGATATCTTGAGCGAGCGGCTAAAAACGGTGAGTAAAAATCGGGCCCAACATAGGCGGCACCGTCAGCATTCGAAGATTCCAAGTTTTGCCCTCATCGGCTACACAAACGTTGGCAAGAGCAATCTCCTAAACAAACTCACGCAGTCAAACGTGATGGTAAAAGACCAGGTCTTTGCGACTCTCGATCCGACAACTCGCCAGGTGTTTTTACCACAAATAAAGAATGCCGTCGTCACCGATACGGTCGGTTTCATCCGTAAACTCCCCACACACTTAATCGAAGCCTTTAAAGCAACACTTGAAGAAACAACCGAGGCCGACGTTTTACTACACGTTGTCGATTTAAATTCACCGCAAATGGATCGCCAAATGGAAACCGTCGACGAACTCGTCAAAGAATTCAAATGGGACTCGAAGCCTATGATTTATGTCTTCAATAAAATCGATATCGCTCCTTTCGAGAGACAACTCATGGTTAAGAAATTCCCGCGCGTTTTCGTCAGCGCGACTGAAGGCAAGGGCCTAGACAAACTCAAAGACATAATGGCGGAAGAGGTTCGAAAACTTTTAGAAGAAGTCGAACTTTATTTTCCGAAGGAAATTGAGCATCGAATTTATGAGCTCGGTCGCGAGGCAAAAATTTTGAAAACCGAGGCCGGCTCGACCGGTACGATATGTCACGTCTTTTTAAATGAGGGACAGCTTTCAAAGTGGGGCGAGTACATCGTTCGCGACGAAAATTTCACCTAAAGGAATTATATGAATCTTTCAGTTGTCGTTACGGGTGCGTCGACAGGAATCGGTCAAGCCGCCGCTGTTCGCCTCGCTAAAAACGGCCATCAAGTATTTGCCGGAGTGAGGAAAGCAAAAGACGGAGAAATCCTTCGCTTGCTCGAGCCGAAATTAATTCCGATTATTCTCGACGTGTGCTCGAGCGAGAGCCTTAAACAGGCGGCTGAAGAAATCGCGGTCCTGCGAGACAAATCTCGACCTTTTTGCTTAATCAATAACGCTGGTATTGCAGTTTCGGGCCCTGTCGAAGCCTTGAAGATGACAGAATGGCGCAAACAATTTGACGTGAACTTTTTTGGACTCATCGAAGCGACCCAGGTCTTTCTTCCGATGATTCGAGAAACAAAAGGTCGCATCATCAACGTTAGCTCGATCAATGGTCGAATGGCCGCGCCATTTATGGGAGCCTACAGCGCATCCAAATTCGCGGTCGAAGCTCTATCAGATGCTTTGCGAATTGAGCTCGCTCCCTTTGGCGTCAATGTTACGGTCATTCAACCAGGGCCAATTGCGACTCCTATATGGGCAAAAGGGATCGACAATCGCGACGAAGTCCTTGCGAAATGCGACAGTACCAAACTCCCCTTATATATTAAGACTTACGAGAAGTTCGAAAAGCTCGTCGAAGCTATTTCAAAGCGAGCAATCCCAGTCGAATTTGTTGCGAAGGCAATCGAAAAAGAACTCATCAGCAAGTCGCCCGCAGCGCGTGTCATTGTGGCCGGCGCAAAAAGCCACTTCGAAACTCGCCTTAGCGAATGGCTTCCCGAAAAGGTTTTTGATAAATTAGTTTTAAAAGAATTCCGCCGCCGATAAGCGGCCGCGATTTAAATATCCCAGTTATCGTCTGGAGATAAGAAATTCTCGCAAAATGGAGATTTATTGCCCATTCGCGCTGTCACTTTGCCAAAGCGGTCCGTCGTTGGATGAAGAGTACGGGGGCCCCCGAAAGACATCACCGACTGCTCAACCGCTTGCGAAGCCGCCTCAGCATTGGCTTGGTCAGTTACTGTACCAACGGGACGAATGAGTCGGAAAGTACTCACTGCAGCGTCGCGAATTGCGGCAAGCATAGATTTTCGTGGCGCTGGTAGAGTCACTGGGTGTGCGTGCTCGACCTCAATGGTCTCCAAAATGTTTGAAAGATTGTATTTACCTTCACCGTGGAAAACTTTAGCTAGGCCCTCGAGGCGAGTGCGAAATTCACGATCGAG
>JAYTDP010000257.1:0-7076 GCA_043735865.1 Bdellovibrionales bacterium | reverse complement strand
TCGAGCCCTTGATGCCCGAACCAAAAGTTTTGAATGAGATTTAATTTCTGCATAACTCCGAGCCATTCGCCTGCGAGTGAACCGACAACAATGAGCAGTAGAGCTGCAAAAAGAAAATTAACTCCCAGCTTTTGAAAACGCGGCTCATGACCCGAAATAGCCGGTGCCATAAAAAGTCCCGTGGCCAGCCAAGAAGTCGCGATCCAAAAAATAGAAAGCTGAAGATGCCAGGTTCGGGCGACCGCGTAGGGTAGGTAATCGCTCAGCGGAAATCCGTAAAATCCGTCCCCTTCGACACCGTAATGACCTAAGACTACGCCGAGTAAGACTTGAACAATGATCAAAGCCATTACCACCCAAACATATTTCAGGGTGGCGGACATCGAGGGTGTGGGATTTAAACCCAGGAGAGGATCTTTTAAGGGTAAATGAGCCTTATCTACATCGGGTTCGCGATTTTTTGCGTGGAGAAACGCCAATAGACCTATCCCCACGATCAGCATCATAATGCTGAAGCCTGTCCATAAAACTAATGCTCCGGTCGCTACGTTGCCTACGAGTTCGTCATGAGGCCAATTGTGCGTATAGCTGATTTTTTGATTCGGACGCTCGGTTACGCAGGACCATGCGGTCCAAAAAAAGAAAGCGTTCAGTTTTCGAGCCGATTCGGCATCCTTAAGCACATTTGCCGGCATGGCGTAGTGACTGCGTAAAGCTTTGAAGGATTCGTCGTTGGTAAATAGCTTTTTATAGAAATCGCTAATGTCGACGATGGCGGTTTTGCGAAACTCTGAAACGGTTATTATTTTCGTATTGCTATCGTAAGAATTGGTTCGTAGCTCTTTTTGAAGGCGCACTTTTAGTGCCGCCTTTTTCTCATCATCTAATTGTTCGAAAGCCTGTGAGAAATCTTTCTGCGACCACTGAGCCAAAATAGAGACAGCCTCTCTGTGTAGCCAGTCCGCCGACCAGTCGGGTGCCAAATAGGCGCCATGCCCCCAAATACTTCCCAACTCTTGACCGCCGATGGATTGCCAGACGTTCTGACCTTCTTGAATATCCTTTTGCGTAAAGATGATCTCGCCAGTACTGGAGACGACTTTCTCGGGTATCGGAGGGCGTTCACTGTAAATAACGGTGCCGAAATACCCAAGAACCGTAAATGAAACGGTCATTATAGCTAAAAGGGTGATCCAAAGATTTTTTGTACTCATGCCGGGGAGCTTACGCCGTAAACTCAAAGATAGTACCTATAAGGCACAGCCTCCCATAGATTTAACCTATAGGGTCAAAGATTTTTCCCATTAGACGCGGAGTTCGAACTCTACTAACTTTTAGAAATTAATTTAAAATAAAGGAGTCCCCATGGAAACCGAAGGCCCTAAATGTCCGTTCTCGGGCGGTCAAGCAAAGCACACCAGCAACAGTTCGCAAACCAATCGTAACTGGTGGCCGAAGCAACTGAATCTTCGGATTCTTCATCAGCATTCTGCCAAATCAAATCCCATGGACGAAAATTTCGATTACGCCGAAGAATTTAAAAAACTTGATTATTCGGCACTGAAAAAAGATCTGAAAAAATTGATGACGGATTCGCAGCCCTGGTGGCCGGCGGATTGGGGGCACTACGGTGGACTTTTCATTCGCATGGCCTGGCACAGCGCTGGCACATACCGAACTTTTGACGGGCGCGGCGGTTCTCGTTCGGGAGGTCAACGATTTGCTCCGCTCAACAGTTGGCCCGACAATGGAAACTTAGATAAAGCCCGTCGCTTACTTTGGCCGATTAAACAAAAATATGGTCGCAAAATTTCGTGGGCCGATCTTATGATATTAGCGGGAAATGTCGCGCTCGAATCAATGGGATTTAAAACCTTCGGGTTCGGCGGCGGTCGTCCCGACACCTGGGAACCAGGCGAAGATATCTTCTGGGGCGAAGAAACAGAGTGGATGCAAAATAAACGCTACAGCGGCGATCGCGATCTAGCGAACCCACTTGCGGCTGTCCAAATGGGTCTTATTTATGTCAATCCAGAAGGTCCGGATGGAAAACCCGATCCGGTTGGATCCGGTCGTGACATCCGCGAAACATTTAAACGTATGGCAATGAACGATGAAGAAACTGTCGCGCTTGTTGCCGGCGGGCATACATTCGGTAAAGCACATGGCGCGGGCGACCCGAAAAAGGTGGGTGCAGAACCAGAAGGTGCCGACCTCCACCACATGGGTTTCGGTTGGATCAACAATTTTGAAACAGGCAAAGGTGTTCACACCACTACGAGCGGTATCGAAGGCGCCTGGAAACCGAATCCCACGAAATGGGACAACGGCTATTTCGATATGTTGTTTAAATATGATTGGGAGTTAGTAAAAAGTCCAGCGGGTGCTCAACAGTGGGCGGCGAAAAACTGCGAAGACAAAGATTTGATCCCAGATGCCCACGACAAGACGAAGAAGCATCGACCGATGATGACAACGGCCGATCTAGCTCTCAAGTTTGATAAAAAATACGAAGTGATTTCTCGTCGCTTCCACAAAAATCCAAAAGAGTTTGCCGACGCATTTGCGCGAGCCTGGTTTAAGCTGACTCATCGAGACATGGGGCCGGTCGCTCGTTATCTCGGGCCTGAAGTTCCGAAAGAAGAATTGCTATGGCAAGATCCTCTCCCAAAGACAAAAAGCAAAATCGATAAAAAAGATGTCGAATCGTTAAAGAAAAAAATCCTAAAATCCGGATTGTCCGTGCCGCAAATGGTGACGACGGCTTGGGCATCTGCTTCGACTTTCCGTCAGTCCGACATGCGTGGAGGAGCAAACGGTGCTCGCATTCGCCTGGCTCCGCAAAAAAATTGGGAAGCGAATCAGCCGGCGGAATTGGCAAAAGTTCTCGCGAAGTACGAAGCTATTCAAAAAGATTTTAACAAGGGCAAGAAAACTATTTCAATTGCAGATCTCATCGTACTCGGTGGCTCTGTTGGTATCGAAGAAGCTGCGAAGCGCGGGGGACGTAAAGTCAAAGTTCCTTTCTTCCCGGGTCGAGTCGATGCCACTCAAGAGCAGACCGATGTCGAATCATTCGCTGCACTCGAGCCGTTGGCCGATGGCTTCAGAAATTACGCGCGAAAAGGTTTGGGTCCTCACGCTGCTGAATTGTTAATCGATAAAGCGCAATTGATGAATTTGACGACGCCAGAAATGACAGTTCTCGTCGGTGGAATGCGCGCGCTCAACACGAATCACAATCAAGTGAAGCACGGAGATTTCAATTCGAAGCGCGCGACATTGACGAACGAGTTTTTCACTGAACTCCTCGACATGAATATCGAATGGCAACCGTCGTCGGTGCAGGGGGAATACGTAGGTCGCGATCGCAAGACCGGAAAAGAGAAATGGTCCGGCACTAGAGTCGATTTGCTTTTCGGTTCTAACTCTGAAATCCGTGCGGTAGCAGAAGTGTACGGGGCAAACGATGCGGCCGATAAATTTGTGCGAGATTTTGTCGCAGCATGGGTGAAGGTGATGAATTCAGATCGCTTCATTAAATATCCAGAAAGTTGGTAATCAAAGTGACTCAAATTGAAAAAGTACTTTATAAAGGGGCGGCATCGGCGACCGGTGGGCGCGATGGCGAAGTGAAGTCATCCGACGGCATTTTGGCTGCGAAATTAACAACACCAAAAGAATTGGGTGGTGGCGGAGCAACTGGAACAAACCCGGAACAGCTTTTTGCGGCCGGGTATTCTGCCTGTTTTTTAGGCGCTCTCAAGTTTGTTGCGATGAAAGAAAAAGTGAAGCTACCCGATAACGTCAAAATTGATGGAGTTGTGGGCATTGGTGCGATTCCGACGGGCTTCGGAGTTGAAGTTGAGTTGAAGATCGCAGTACCGGGCATCGCGAAAGACTTGGCACAAGGCTTGGTAGATAAAGCCCATATCGTTTGCCCTTATTCGAATGCGACGAGAAATAATATTAAGGTCGTTTTGACGTTGGTATGATTTAATCGAGGGATGGGAAAGCTCCTGTCCCTTTTAGTTTCATTTCTTTCGGTCGCCGTCCTCGGCGGCTGCGCAATCCCCGATCGCCGCAGTGATGCACCTGTCCTCGACAGTGGCCATATCGCGTTTCCGGTTTACGCGAATGTTCCGGGCTTAGGATCGACTTACGGCGCCGGAATCCTCACTGGCCACCTCTTCGGTAGCAAAGCAAAAGCATCCTTACTCGCGTCCGGCGGCGACATGTCGATCTTACTTGCGAACATTGGACAAATCCACCTGATCGAAGATGTTTTGGTTGTGGGCATCAACGGATACTCCACAAAATTTGCCTTCGTGAATTACGCGCGGGGAGCAGCCTCTCAAAACGACGTCTACTATTATACGGTAAACAAAGAGTATGGCGGAGGCGCGGATTTAAATTTTCACGTTTGGGAGAGACGCATTCAGCTCAATGGTTATGTTGGCCAAAGCAAACTGAAATACGAATCTGTTATCAACTCAGACGAAACTGAATATGCAAACGTCGACGACAAATGGAATCGCACGACAACTCAATCAATAGAACTCCGAATGGATTTTACCGACCATGTGACAGATCCTCATGAAGGAGTCCGCCTTCAAGTCATCCAAAAGATGAACCCCATTCAAGACGATATGCATGCGCGATTTTATACGCTCAATGAAATTCTCACGGGCTATATCCCGGTCGGCGAAAGCACTTGGGCGTGGGGAGCTTTGCATTCTCGCGCCGCCATGCTCTCCGACAACAATCTCACCCAAGCGCAACTCCAAACGCAAATGGGTTTAAATTGTTCGAGTATTACCGATCCAACGAAGCAGGCAGAATGCACTACGATTGAAACTGCGCGCATACAAGATCGCCTAACAGAAAATCAAACGGGTACCGCACAGGGCTTAGGCGGGCCGATGACATTACGAGGATATGAGCTCGATCGTTTCCGCGGGCGCGAATCGATATTTTTCGGCACCGAGTTTCGTTGGAATGTATGGGTCGACGAAGGCTCCATCGATTATTGGTTTATTAAGGGAGACGATGTGAGTTTTCAAATCGCGCCTTTTTACGAGGTGGGAACGGTGAGCGATCGCCCTGACGTCATTACTCAAGCATCATACAAACAAAGCTATGGTTTAGGCCTTCGGTTAGGAATTTCTGGCTTGCGCGTGCGCGCCGATTTTGGGATGTCGGAAGAGGGCAGCGAAGTCACGGTTTTCGCTGGCTACCCATGGGATTTATCGCCGTTCTAAGTAAAAGGTGAGGCATGTCGAATTCAATTGAAATTGTGGTTGCAGGAGCAAGCGGTTATATCGGCAAGGCCATTCTTCCGCGCCTCCTCGAAAAATTCCCGACGGCTCACATTACGGCCCTCTCGAGGAGCCAACAAAGTTCAAACGATCCGCGGATCGAGTGGCGCCCGTGTGACCTGTTTTCGCTGAAAGCAATCGAAGACACGCTCCCCAAGAAAATTGATCTGGCGGTATACCTCGTTCATTCCATGGGTCCGACGGCACAACTCGATCAGGGGAGTTTTGCCGACTACGATTTAATCTTAGCCGACAATTTTTCGCGTGCGTTGAAAGCCGCGGATTTAAAACAGCTCATTTATCTGGGCGGTCTTATTCCTGAAAACGAAACGTTATCCCTTCATCTTCAAAGTCGCCTCGAGATGGAAGAGACTTTTAAATCCTACAAACTTCCAACAACCGTATTTCGTGCTGCGCTCATTCTCGGCGACGCGGGTTCGTCGTATCAGATTTTATTGAAACTTGTCGAGCGCCTACCGGTTATGATTTGCCCGCGATGGACTCAAACTCTCACTACGCCAGTCGACTTGGTCACAACTCTCGAAGCAATGGTCGACTCTGCACTCAATGAAAATGCGATTGGTCGCACTTATGATCTAGCTGGATGCGAACCACTGACGTATATGCAAATGATGCGCGAAACCGCACGCAAAGTTGGAAAGAAAAGATGGTTTGTGACTGTCCCGCTTTTCACGCCGACACTTTCGCAGCTTTGGGTCAGGCTGATTACCGGTTCGCCAAAGAACCTAGTGTATCCACTTATCGAATCGCTCGAACACCCGATGGTCGCAAGAAAAGACCGCGCGTATTTTCCTAATGGCGACCGCCGCACTTATTTTGAACTTCTTGAGAAAGCGATTTTGAAAACTCATTCGGAGCGTTCGCATTTTGTGTTTCGCGCTCAACGTAAAACCGTGCGATCTGTTCAGCGATTGCCCCTTCCGCCTGGAAGAGATGCGGCATGGGTCAAAGATCAATATTTAGAATGGCTCCCAAGATTTCTGTCGCCCTGGATAAGCGTGATGCAGAATAACGGCCGTTTTTCTTTTTCATTGTTCAATTTAAAAATTATTTTTTTAGAGCTCACAACAAATATAACTCGAAGCACTGCCGACCGTCAGGTTCTCGACATCGGCAAGGGACTGATGGTCGCAAGTCAAAATACCGGCCGTCTCGAATTTCGGGAAGTCTTAAACAAGAGGTACGTATTGGCGGAGATTCACAACTACACGCCCGCTTTGCCTTGGTATGCCTACATTTATACACAGGCGAAGCTTCACCTGTTCGTTATGCGGGCCTTTGCGCGATATTTACGAGCGAACTAAGCAATTTTCCAGGAATGGTTAGGTGAATTGACGTGAGTGTAGTATTTGATAGGCAAGTACAGCTAATTTCGAGTTTGTGTCCATTCTGTTCATGTCCTCCGAAATAGCGCTCAAGCCTTTTGGAGGTATTATGAGTAAAAAGTTATACGTGGGTAATCTCCCATATTCTGCAAATGATCAGTCTCTTAGCGACGCTTTTTCTGAGTGTGGATCAGTCCAATCAGCAAAAGTCATTATGGATCGCGATTCAGGACGCAGCAAAGGTTTTGCCTTTGTTGAAATGTCGACTGAAGACGAAGCAGCGAAAGCGATCACTCGATTCAACGGCACCGATATGGATGGCCGTGCGATGACTGTGACCGAAGCGAAACCACAAGCTCCACGCGAAAATCGCGGCGGTGGTTTCGGTGGTGGCGGCGGCGGTGGCGGTCGT
>JAYTDP010000256.1:0-4401 GCA_043735865.1 Bdellovibrionales bacterium | reverse complement strand
CGTGCGGCTCTGATGAATGGCGTACCGGAGCAAGCTCTTGAAGAAGCGCGTAAAGAAAAAGCAAAGAATCCGAATCTGGCTGACCCATATCTATTAGCGGCCGATGCGTACGTCGAAATGCAAAAGTACCAGCTTTGTGCAGCCGAATATCAACAAGCAGTTCGACTGAGGCCACAAGGGTCAGATATCTACGTGAAAATGAGCCGCTGTTTTCGCCTTTCGGGCAATCTCGATGCCGCAATCTCGATGAATAATACGGCAGCCGACCAAGAAAGCGGCAATCCCGAGGTTTACAAAGAGCGGGCGCTTATTTACGAAACCAAGGGCGAAAACCTCCACGCCATCGAGGGCTACAATCAATATCTATTGCTGGCGCCGAATGCGGTTGACCGGGCCCAGGTCGAAAGTCGGATACGTAACTTGTCACAATAGCCGCGTAGCTCTAAAGTATTGGTATGAGTCAATTTATAGAAGACATGCAATACCGTTTTAAAAATTCATCGACGAACCTTGCTTTGGTTTTAGCGAAGCTATTCGTCGGATTTGTTTTAGGTCTGACGCTTTCGATAATCGGTCAGCAAATCTTTCAATACGGTGATTTCTCATTCATTATCGTCATTACGATCACGATGACTTTATTCTTTCGATTGAGTCGTCAATGGCGCTTCATGCCGCTCATGGTGTTCTCGCTGATTTGCGTATTGATAGGATTGTTACTTCGTATGTATATCATGATCGCGCCCGGCAGCTGAAACCAAGAGAGCTTTAGACATGATTGACATACGTGCCCTCGAGAAAAACGAAGAGAACCCATACTTGAACGCCGGATATTTAGACGGTTACAAAGCGTCTTTGAGAAATCGAGGCGCTGACGTTTCTTTGATCGATGAAGTTCTAAATTTAAATAAAGAGCGCAAAGCGTTTATTAATCAGGCCGAAACTTCAAAGGCCGAGCAAAATAAAGTGAGTCAAGAGATTGCGCGCCTTAAGCAGTCAAAGGGCGATGCTTCTGTTTTGCTAAAAGAAATGCAGGGGCTTTCAGAAAAAATTAAGGGAATGGAAGCCGCCGCCGCCATTGCAGACGAAAAAGTTCGTCAGGCACTTTTAGTGTTGCCGAACATGCTTCACCATACGGTCCCAATTGGTTCATCTGCCGAACAGAATCGGGTTGAACGAACCATTGGAGTGATTCCGAAATTTTCTTTTAAACCAAAAGAGCATTTTGAACTTGGTGAAAAGCTCGGCATCATCGATTTCGATCGTGCGGGCAAAGTCACCGGAGCACGCTTCGCTTTTTTAAAAGGTGGGGGAGCCCGTCTCGAGCGTGCTCTGATTCAATTCATGATGGATGTGCACTCGGATAAGCACGGATACGAAGAGATGATTCCGCCGTTTATCGTGAACGCGAAATCTCTTGAGGGCACAAATCAATTTCCGAAATTTAAAGAAGACGTATTCGGACTGCGCGGGCAGGAATATTATTTGATTCCGACGGCCGAAGTCCCGGTGACAAATTATTACGCTGAAGAGATTCTCGATGTATCTATATTGCCAAAAAAGTTTGTCGCGTATTCTCCGTGTTTCCGTTCAGAGGCGGGCAGTCACGGTCGCGATACCAAAGGCCTTATCCGCCAACATCAATTTAATAAAGTTGAACTGGTAAAGTTCACTCGCCCTGAAGACTCAGTCAAAGAGCATGAGCAGCTGACTTCGGATGCCGAAGAAATTTTAAAGCAACTCGAACTGCCTTTTCGAACCGTCGCCCTTTGCTCAGGCGATATTGGGTTTGGTGCGATGAAATGTTACGACATTGAAGTTTGGTTGCCGGGACAAAACGGCTACCGCGAAATTTCGAGCTGCTCTAATTTTGGTGATTACCAGGCTCGTCGCGCAAATATTCGTTTCCGTGACGGAGCAAAAGGCAAACCGCAATTCGTTCACACTATTAATGGCTCGGGATTAGCGGTCGGCCGAACTTTAATCGCCGTACTTGAAAACTATCAGCAAGAAGACGGATCGGTAAAAGTGCCAAAGGTTCTTCAGCCGTATTTACGTACGGATATCATCAAAGCTTAATATTTAATTTTTTCAGAGTTTCATGATTTTCATGAAAATACGCGCGTTCGTATTCGGTAAAGACGCGAATACGATCGACACGATCTAGCATTCTCAAGCTCGAAGTGAACACTTTGGTCAGCACTATGTGATTTTCACTCGCAAGGATTTCGGCGGTTCGGAAAATGTCTTCAATCATCAATAAGTTTGTACGCGAAGCACCTCGTATCCAAGTATCGAGGTCGGGAGATCTAAAAGAAGAATCGAGCATATCAGCAGCTCGGTTGATTGCGATAAGGCGGCCCGGGCTTCGCGAATCAAAAAGCAGATTTGAAATTTGGCGCGCTAAAAAATTGACCCGAAGTTCGAGTGGATTTAATGCGGTTGTCGATGCCAGTGGGGCGGGGCAAGAATAAACGGACTTCACAATTTTGCAATTCGGAGTGTTCTCGCTGCATTCGTATGTGCTGTCCATTTTCGCTAAATTCGAAAACTGATAAGGCTCAGACTTGCCCGCGTATCCACGTTTCTGAAAATATCGGTCGGTACCAACTTTAATTGCGGCGTGAACTTCAATTCCATTGTCTTCTTGCAACCGAAGAATTGAACCCGAATATGCGTCTTGCGGACTCACTTGAATTTGGCGGCAATATGTTTCAAAGAGATCCGCAGCCTGAATCGACGAGACGAAAATAAGATGTGGATAGTGGCCAGTAATATAAAAAGTGGCATCCCAGCAGTTTGGCCCGTTTATGTAATTAGATTTCGATATTAATTCGGCCATTCGAGCTTGGCGGTTCGGTGCGGCAGCGCATGTCATGGCTAGAAGTGAGATCCATAAAATGAGGTAAAGCCGAGAGAGTCCAAAGGGCATGCCTCTTTTTTGTGCATTGTTTGTGCCTCGGGAGGGCCAAATCATCGAATTTTGAGGGTGTTTTGCTGTCTGGCAGAGTGGCGGCAGGCCTAAAAAAGTCATTGTTGGGTTTGACTCGAACGACCCCGATCAATAGATTAACCGACGGAAGAATGGTAGAGCGGTTGAATACACAAGTCTTGAAAACTGGAGAGGCCTTACGGCCTCCGTGGGTTCGAATCCCACTTCTTCCGCCACTTCAACTATTTACAAATCCTAATCGCCATTTTCGTGGTCGGCAGCTAAATGGATCCAGGCACTCACGACATGAGTAACTAAAAGTAGTAATTAAGACGGAATTCTAAATTTGAATGTGTCATTTCGGTGACCCCATCTGCCACGGTACCAAATATGCCATCAACAAAACGAATTTCACTTTTTGCGTATTGCCCGTACCAATAAATTCCTGTGTCCACAGATTTACCGATCGGTCGGATGACCGCAATGGATCCATCAAAAGAAGAAATGGGCGCAATGTAATCCGAGCTATATGAACTAAGTGGAAGCTGATAGCGAAGCCAAAATTCAAACTGCCATTTATCCGAAAGTTCTTCAGTATGTAAAAATCCGAAGCTGGACATGGTATATTTTTGGCCCACTAAATTAAATGTCTGATCACTATTGCGACTTAATATCGGTACGTCATTATTCTGTACTCCGAACTTAAGCCACTGTTTCCCGTGATATCCGAGGACATTCAACGAAAAAAACTTTGGATGATAGCCTAACTCGAAAGTATAGCTTTGCCAGATAAAATCGCGATCGGATAATTTGAGTGTCCCATCGCCAACGTCGCCAGTGACTCGTTTATATTGCATTTCTGTCATGAACTGTTCGTTGAAATTATATTTTGCGGAGACAAATGCGGTGGGGCCCGTTACCGAATCGAATTCAGAATCCACGGCAGAAGACGGCACCGAAGTTTTAACTTTTAAAAAATCGGCGCCCGTTCCAATGGAAAATTCAGCTTGGTGCAACTTATGTTTTTTGCCGAGCCATTGGGGTGCGATTTCGGTGGTCTCAGCCGTCGTATTTTTCGAAGCAACGGCTCGTTGCTGAACGGTCGCAGGTTCCTGCAGAAATTCAGGCTCCTGAAATGAAGTGTCGACGAGTTTAAGAAAGAGGAAAATAACCAAATAAGGCACGGTACTCTATTTTACATGAATAGGCAGAGGTTGAATCGGCAATGTCTCACTCTGAAACACACACTGACTTAAGTCTGTACAAAATCCCGCCGAAAAGAACTTGTTACCTAGAGGAACGTCTGAGGAGTTAGCAATGAGAAATGCATTTCGTTTATTATTGAGCCTCTTTCTTTGTGGATGCGCCAATTCTTTGAACGGGTCCGCTTCTGTTCCCTATTCACTGGAAGGAAAATTTGATTCGACATTCGGAACGGCTGGAGCCGTCGCTATTGTTAATCCACTAGACGC
>JAYTDP010000255.1:0-2293 GCA_043735865.1 Bdellovibrionales bacterium | reverse complement strand
TGAACTTCGAAAAACCCCGGAATCAAATGGGCTCGTTGAGGTTCAATAACGACATCGCAAAGCGACCGACCGATGAGTGCGATGTCATCAGTGAAACAGCCGGCGATGACGCCAGCAAGATGACCACACTGATCGACAAAAGATTTCATCTCGATTTCTTTTTTCAAAATTCCCCGAGCGGCTTTCGTTTCGACTGACAGTTCGGGTAAGACCAAAACGCAATAGATACTTTTCGGCAGCGGAATCGAAGTTACTTCCACTTTCGGTACATCCTGCAGGTTCGGCCGCAATTTCACTCGCGCGAGGGTCATGCCGCCGACTAAACAAGGAGCAATATTATCAGCATGGTAAGATCCGCTCGCTTGCGCTTCACCGATTAAAGCGTATGCCATCATTTGTTCCGGAGACAGAATATCGCCAATCAATGCGTTAGCAGCATAAATTGCGCCGACAGCTGAAGCTGCCGAGCCGCCCATGCCCGAGCCGAGCGGAATACCTTTCTCAATAGACACTTTAAATCCGAATTTCAAACTTAAGTCTTGACGGAGTTTGACGAGGCCGGCCGTCGCCGTGTTTTTCGCCGGCTCTAAAGTTATGTTTGTCGCCACGCCCGTAATCGAATCAATTCTCACGGTCGGTTCAGCAATTTTCTCAAGCGTCACCGTATCGCCGGCCACATCGCAACTGAACCCAAGAAGGTCAAAACCAACAGCTACATTCGCCACGCTCGCGGGAGCAAATGCCGTTACGCTCTTCATAAAGGGGCTCCCAGATAAGAGCTGAGCCGCAGAATATCAGCGAAGACCCCGCCGGCAGTGACGGCTGGCCCGGCGCCAGGCCCTTGTACTATCAAGGGCTGTGAGTAACGGGTCGTGCGGAATGCCACAATATTGTCGGTGGCATTCAGCCGCGCAAACGCATGATCTTTTGCATACGATCGCAAGCCAACTGACGCGCGCCCTTTTTCGTCGATGCGTCCAACAAATCGCAAAATCTGATTTTGAGCGTTCGCTTTTTTAAGCATGTCTAAAAACGTACCGTCGTGTGAAGGAAGCTTAGCTAAAAACTCTTCAACTGTTCCACCACGCAAATCTGCGGGAAGTAAGGGGTCAATCACCACATCGCTCAATTCTATTTCAAGACCCATTTCGCGTGCGAGGATCACAAGTTTGCGGGCGACGTCGACACCCGACAGATCATCACGGGGATCCGGCTCGGTGTAGCCTAAACTTTTCGCCTCTAGTACCACTTTAGAAAATGGTTTCTCTGAAGAAAAAGTATTAAAAATATAAGAAAGCGTGCCCGACAAGATCCCTTCAATCTCAATGACTTTGTCACCAGTTCGCACGAGCTCTCTGAGAGAATTAATGATCGGAAGTCCCGCGCCCACTGTTGTTTCGTAGAGATAATGACGTTGGCTCGCCGCCACCGCATTCTTCAACTCACGATAAAGTGCCATGGTTTGCGTATTCGCTTTTTTATTGGGAGTTATCACGTGCAGCCCATCCTTCAGCCACGTCGGATAGAGGCGCGCGATTGTTTCGCTCGCCGTACAATCGATGATGACCGCGTGAGGTAAGTGATCGGCCCGAACCAACCGAGAAAACGATTCTAAATTTACGGGTAAACTCGAATCCGCTAGAGGTTTCTCCCAGTTGCTTAAATCGATTTCTAAATCGTGAGTCAGCATGCGTTTGGAATCCGCGATGGCGCGAACACGCAAATCAATCTTTAAATCAGTTTTGAGTCGAAGCGAAGTTTCTTTCAATTGCGACAACAAAGTTTTGCCCACCCAGCCAGTCCCGATAACTCCGATAGAAAGCGTATGATTCGACAGAAAAAAGGAAGAGTGAACCGCTCGCAGCGCGCGGGTCGCATCTTGCCGAGAAATCACGACTGAAATATTTCGTTCCGATGAGCCCTGAGCTATCGCGCGAATGTTCACGCCGGCATGTCCAAGCGCAGTCATAAGTTTTCCGGCCAGCCCGGGACGATGAACCATATTGTCGCCGACCGCGGCCAGAATGCTGCAGTTTTCGTCAACATCGACTGTTTGGATAATCCCATTTTGAATTTCAACCGCAAACGCTTTACCGACAGCCGATTTCGCAAGTCCTGCGTGATGCAACGGTACCGCAAAACAAATCGAATGCTCCGAACTCGCCTGCGAAATCATAACGACAGAGACGCCAACGTCACGTAGTGCTCCAAAAAGACGCTGGGCGATCCCAGGTACGCCCACCATGCCGGTGCCTTCGACGTTAATGAGAGCGAGATCGTCTACAGTTGCGAA
>JAYTDP010000254.1:0-1795 GCA_043735865.1 Bdellovibrionales bacterium | reverse complement strand
GATCTAAGCGCCGAGCGCTTAGGTTCTTCGCCCGCTGGTAAAGGATATCAGCGGGCATTTTTTTATCTTTTGGCAGTCGTGCGTTATTAAACTAAAGATTTAGTTGTTATCAACTAAGATCTTAGTTACCGTTAAACAATTAACGGAGGCGATATGGCCAAAAAAGTACCAGATAAAATGTTAACAGATGTTGAGCTCGAGCTCATGTCTATATTGTGGAAGCTGGAAGAAGGCTCTGTTTCGGATGTAATTGAGAACCTTCCGTCAGGGCGGAATCTCGCGTACACCTCGGTTTCTACTATCTTAAGAATCCTCGAGCAGAAAAAAGTTTTGAAAGCTCGCAAGGAAGGGCGCGGACACGTCTATATCCCTGCTTATAAAAAGACAGACTATGAGGCGCGCGCGGTAAGAGACGTCGTCGATCGAGTTTTCGACGGGACTCCGGTGGCTCTGGTCAAACAGCTGCTGGATTTGAAATCAATCGGTGCCGACGAATTGCTCGAACTCAAAAAGCTGATTTCTCTAGCCGAAAGTAAAAAATGAATTTTGGATTGGGATCTCTACTTTCAAGCTACTTAACTTTGAACGTCCTCATCGTTATTGGTTTTTTCGCTTTAGTCGGCTACGCAGCCGTTTACCGCATCTTTAAGCTCAACAAACCTTCAAGATTCGAATTAAATCTTCATTATGGTATTTTGACGGCGATACTAGTCCTTGCGGTTGGTCATCCGTTTATGCCGAAAGCAAAAATTTTCGAACCTACTATTAAGCTATGGGCCGCCGATTCTCTGCAAATATTTGATATGCGTCGTAACTTCGAACAAAACGCCGTGATGAAACTTAAAGGCTTTAGAGAAACCCCTTTAAATGTCGACGAGTTTGCGTTCGCTTGGAGTCTGTTTGCCTCACTCGTTTTTGCACTAGGAGCGGCTTCTTTTTTACGCGACGTTTTTTCATTACGTAGAATAAAAAGATCATCCTATCGAATACGGAAAATTGGACGCGTGGGCATCTACCTCAATGATCAGATTAAAATCCCATTTTCTTACTTTTTTGCTCGAGAAGCCGCCGTGATCCTGCCGTCGTCGCTTATGTCGATGCCTGCCGATTTTAAAATGGCAGTGGCGCACGAAATACAGCACCATCGGCATGGAGATACAAAATGGGTTTATGTGGTGTGGAGTTTAAAACTCCTGTGCATCATCAATCCTTTAATTCACTTATGGAGCCGTTGGCTCTCAGAAATTCAAGAATTTGCCTGTGATGAGACTCTGGTCGACCAAGGAAAGGTCGAATCACGGGCATATGCACGCTGCCTCGTCGAGGTAGCGTTAACCGCGGTCTATGAAAAGGACGTGCCCGCTTGCGCAACGGGTCTCGTGTTTATCAGTGACCGCAACATCCTCAAAAGGAGAATTGAGAAAATGATGAAACAGCAAAAAGTAAATGGTCGGTCAGTCAGTGTGATATTCGGATTCGCAATCGCAGGCCTGCTCGCCGGAACAGCGTATGCATCGAATGGCCTCGTGCAAGATCGCCGCGTGACCTTAGCTCAGGCGCAGGTCATGGCAGAAAATGTGAGAAATAGTTCGAACTTCCCCGTTACAGTTAATGAACTTGTGCTTGAAAAGTTGAATCGATTTATTGGGACCCAAGAAGGCCGGGACTATATGAAGAGTTCACTTCGTAAAATGAAATTCCACGAAGCGCGGGTCGTCTCGAAAATACGGCAGTATCACCTGCCGATAGAGTTGGCAGCCGTTCCGATTATCGAATCGGGGTACGACAATTTGGG
>JAYTDP010000253.1:0-9602 GCA_043735865.1 Bdellovibrionales bacterium | reverse complement strand
TCTTCTTTTCGCGCGCTGTAGTCGCAGTAGTGGCAAACCAAATGGCGGTCGCCGTGCAAAGTGAGAGTGATCTCGCAGTTTGGGCAGCGGTGAGAAAATCCGCAATCGCGGCACATAACAGTCTGCGCCACTCCGCGACGATTGAGAAAAAGCGCCACCTGTTGTTTTGCGTCTAGAGTTTTTACGATCGATTGATAAAGTAGATCGCTCATCCAAAACGGCAGAGTCACGTCTTTTGAAAAGCTTTCTTCTTTCTTTCGGTCTTTTTCGATTCTCAAATCGACAATCTGCACATTTGGTAACGAGCGATCGGCCACGCGATGTTTCATTTGATGAAGAACATATTTTTTATTTACGGCGTGATTCCAACTCTCGAGGCTTGGAGTTGCGGAGCCGAGGACAATTGGACAATCACTTAGTTTCGCGAGCATGATTGCAGCATCGCGCGCATGGTATCGCAATTTTTCTTCTTGTTTGTATGAAGGCTCGTGTTCTTCGTCGACAATCAAGAGCCCAAGATTTGGAATCGGACAAAAGAGCGCGCTGCGAGCGCCGATTAGGATTTTTTTCTCGCCCTGCAAAATGGAGTGCCATTGTTCGGTTTTTTCACGCTCTGTTAAATGCGAATGAATGACGGCTATTTGGTCTCCGAAGCGGGCCGAAAATCTTTCGACGAGCTGCGGAGTCAAAGAAATTTCAGGCACAAGTACGAGGCCCGTTTTTCCTTTTGCTAAAATCAAGTCGAGCAATTGCAAATAAACTTCAGTTTTGCCCGAGCCGGTCACTCCATGAAGGAGGTGAACGCTGAATTTATCCGCTCCTCGAATTCCATCGAAACACTTTTGTTGCTCGTCGGTCAGTTTCATCGCCGAGCTCGGTGCCATTTCTTTTACGACCGGTGCCTTTTTCGATTTGCGCTTTTTATCCGAAGGCGCAAGCGGCGGAAACGCGAGCGACACCACTTGGCCGATAGGGTGAACGTAGTAATCTGAAATCCATTCGAGCCAGGTAATGAAATGATCGGGGAGCTGGGGGCGCTTACTATCGATCTCGAGAACACTTTTCAGCTCGTAGTCGCCGGGCTCAGTTGTGGAATCGAGAACTATGCCGGTCGCTTTTCGTTTACCCAACGGTACAACAACGCTTTGGCCGCGCAGAAGCGGGCTTGAGACTCCGCCGACATGCGGAATATTTTTATATGTCAGAGCCGTCAGCAGTGGAGCTTCGACGGCGACGCGATAATATTCCATCTGGCCTTTTTCTTTTAGCGTAGTTGCGTATAGAAGGCGCGAATCAACTGAGAATCAGGAAGAAGCGCGGCCCCATCCTCTTTGCCTAAACTTTGCGGCTCAAGCCGAAAGAGAAGTTCTTTCGACGCTGCAACCGAACTTACACTGTTTGTCGTAATTCGAATTGTCGTTTTATTAAATTCAACCTCGCGCTCTCGCGGAAACGACAACCCCTGGCCGAACGTTTCGTAACGGCGAGCAGTGACTCGCACTTCGTCAGCCAAACGTATTTGGCGAATGTTAAATTGATCTTGCTCGATCCAGAGTCCGGGAGATTTTCCGCCGGGAAGCGATGCAGATCCGACCGTCCAATTGACAACTCCATCGAGACGACTCAGGCGTACATAGTTTTCAGATTGGGGCTGTGGATTTCCCGGCGAGTAATGGTGGGACTCGCTACGTAAAGACTCGGGCGGAGCCACTTTTTGCGAAACTAAATATGGTTTTATGTTTTTCGAAAAGCGAAAGTGAAAAAGTGGCTCAAAAAAATCGGTCGGTGCGCGGCCGGTCTTGCGGGCGGCGGTCTCATCAACGAAATGCTTTCGCGAGTCATCATAGATAAAAACAAGCTTGATCTTGTCTTTGAGCTGTCGACGGCCAGTCACTTCGACGCGCATTTTGTTCTCGTTTAAAATTGTCCATCGTTCATTCACCAAAAGCGGCTCAGTTTCGCCGGGGAAAATGACATCTTGATCGATAACATAGGCGCCTTTACCGTGGTTATCGGCGACGCGCGAAATGATCATCCAATATGGGGGAATGTAAGCGAAGGCTGACATCGACGTTAACAATAAAAGTGCGGCGAGCAGAGATCGTAAATTCATAATGTACCTGCTAATTTTTTTAAGTAATCTCGTAAAGCGGGCGCAAGATCAGGCCTTTTCAAGGCTAACTCTAAGTTCGCTTGTATGTAACCTAATTTGTCGCCGGCATCAAAGCGTGTACCTTGAAAACGCGTCGCGATCATTCCTTCATTCTGTGCAAGTCCGCACATAGCATCAGTTAATTGGATTTCTCCATTTTTTCCTGGCTTCGTCGTCTTGATGTAATCAAAAATTTTAGATGTAAAAACATAGCGACCCGGAAGTGCGAGTCGGCTCGGCGCTTCCGTTGCCTTTGGTTTCTCAACTAAGGTTTCCACTCGGTACTGATCGGGACCGATGGGTTTGCCTTTGATCACGCCATATTTTTCGACGTCGGCCGGTTCGACTTCCATAACGGCGACCGTTGAGAGGTTTGTCTCGCTGTAAATTTTAATCAGTTGTTCGGTTACGGTAGGAGTGTTGGCGTCTGACCACATGATTTCGTCGCCTAAGAGGACGGCGAAGCTTTCATTCCCGATGACGGGTTGGCCGCAGAGAATCGCGTGGCCTAAGCCAAGCGCCTCTTTTTGACGGATGCTGATGATGTTCGCCATGTCGCGAATGCGCACCAACTGCTTCAGTAAATCCGTTTTGCCGGTTTTTTCTAAAAAATCCTCGACCTCATAAGAGCGGTCAAAAAAATCTTCGATCGCATGTTTACCGCGACCTGAAACTAAAACGATATCTTCGATACCGGCGCGCACGGCTTCTTCGATGACGTAGAGAAGGATCGGCTGATCAACAACCGTAAGCATTTCTTTTGGAACTGTTTTGGTGGCGGGTAAAAAGCGGGTACCAAGACCGGCAGCGGGAATGAGGGCTTTCGTGACCTTTTTCATGCCCTCAAACTAGCTAGTTTTAGTTTCTTTTGCAAACGCTCAGGTAGTGGGGACAAGTGTTTGAGCCTGGGATGCAAGCGCTTCCGTCATACTTGATGTCCGTTGCCGTGGTCGGATAACAGAGGCCGCTGGTAGCTGCCGTTTTCGCAACGATGCAGCGATTCACAACATCCACGGCCCAATAAATCGGATTCAGCATTTTCCGTACGGTTTTGTAAACCAGGTCTTGAGTGGGGCCGCCGGTCACGTCGTTAAAGTTAGCGTCACTACAAGTAGACCCGGTGCGAAGACCGCGATCTTGTGCACGTACGATTTTAAATACGTAGTTGCTCGAGCAGTCCCAATTGCTGGTCGTTGTCTGTCCATTTTCTAGATTGCGCTCTTGAATACCGGTCAAAATCTTTGCCGGCATCCCGCTTATGCCGCCCGGAACTCCGAACGATAATGCATATCCGCGACCGTAGATGCTCGATGTTGAACTTGGTGTTGGTGCTGCGGCAATTGCTGAGGACCCGCTCGAAAATGTCGACGATAAAATTCCGTCGCCGCCATTGAGTGCGTGCGTCCGGAGTTCGCTTTGTGCTTGTTCAGTTGAACCTGGATACGCAATTTGCGTTTCGATGTTTTGGTAACCGGGCGGTTGCGCCGGGAAAAAGTTTGCGTACATCGTACCGGTTTGCGCATTTACGGTGCTTTCGATCGCTTGTTCGGTTAGCGCCGTAGGAAACATGGTGATCGCATTTCCGAGAGGATTTTGCAAATTGGCGAGTTGGCGGATCGATAATTGCTGATGAGTTCCGCCATTTACCGAGCTTGCTTGCAAAGCTTCGCTTCGCGCTGTCGCCGTCATAGATTTCGTAGACGTTTTAAATGGATCGCGAAAGCGAAGGCCCGCTGGAGCGGCGTAGGCTCCTACTTTAAAATTGAAATGTGAAACGCCATTCGTGATGCTTGAACACGACATGTAGGCGATTTGATCCATTTCGGATTCGAATGCGAAAGGCAGCTCGGCACTCTCACTCGAGGCACTATTTTCTTGCGGAACCGGACCGCCGCAATTTTGAAACGAAACTACAGCGCCGAAAAGAGTAAGGAAGAGGCCCGTCTGAATTGCGAACTGTCTCAATATGAGACGATAAGGCAATGATGGAGCTGGTTTTTTCATATGTGTCTTATCGGAACACTTCGGATTAAATTGAGGCGAAAATGTCAGATCGAATTTAGGGGCCGAGGCCCCTTTTTTTGACTACTCAGTGACCTTGGCAATGAGACGAGACGCCTGCGCGCGCTGGTGGAAAGCGTAACCGCGAACTAAAAAAGCCGGGTCAATGAAGCGGCCATGTTTTTTTACCGCGAAATGAAGATGAGGCTTCGTTGAGTATCCCGTTGTTCCCACGAGTCCAATGCGTTCACCTGCATTCACGCGCGAGCCGGCCTGGAGGCGTGCCGCTTGTGCGCTCATGTGATTGTAGTAGGTTTCGTAACCGTTTTCATGACGAAGAACGATGAAGCGCCCGGCGGCACGGTTGCGGCCGATTCGTAAGACGGTCCCAGATTGCGCGGCATAGACGTTCGCGCCTTCGGGTTGTTCAAAATCCATTCCTTCATGAGCGCGGAAGAAATGACGAGTCGGATGAAAACGGCGAGGTTGAAAAAGGCTCGAGACTCGAATTGTGTCGACGGGAGAAAAAAAGAAACGATTGTCGCTGCGGATATTTGGGCCCACGAAAGTGGCGCCGCCGTCGAGGGGCATTAGCTGCCGCACAATTTTTCGGCCGCTGACTTCGATTTCGGTTCTCAATACTTCGCCGTAACGAATAAAATCTTGGCCGTCATAAAGTTTTTCGTAGGTTATTTTGAAGGGCGCACCGCGGGCGACCGTTTTTCGAAGATTATATTCGAGAACATATGCGTCGAGAAAGCGGTAAGCCACGAGTTCGTCGCCGACTTTATCGGCAATACTTTGTAAAATCGAGCCTTGAACTGTGCCTTGGACAGTCAAAACTTTTCGAGTGAAAGAGGCGGCTACTTTTGATGCGCCAGCCGATCCTTTCGAATCGCGCCAGAAGACGTACGCAATATCATTATGCTTATCAAAAAATTTGAGTTCGCTGCGGCCGTCGTTATTTGCGGTCATATATTGATCGCCGAGCGAGAGAACAAAATTAGTTGGGAGTACGTTGGCGCGGGCGGTGGCTCCACGCTGCTCGTCGGTAAAACCGGCGTTACGCATCAATGAGTAGATCGTGTCACCAGAATGAACTTGGCGGATTGAAGGGTTGTTTTTTGCTTGGGCACTGATCGGCCCTGAAAGAAGACTTGCAGCCACGGTAAAACAAAAGATAATTCTAGTGATGATCAAAACAAGATTCTCCTCTAATTCCCGCGAATTTTTAATTTTTATTAGTCTCATAATTGTAACGCAATATTCGCCATTCACCTACGCTCAATATTTATCAGGACCTGTCTCGCAATCTCTTGGTGGAGCTGGACTTGCGGCCAATGACGAAGCCGAACAATTGTTATTAAATCCCGCAGTTCTCGTTCACTCGCATGGAGCCGCCGTCGGATATTATTATTCCGACGGCTACAAAGGCAAAAATGAACACGACTCTTTTTACGGGGCGACTGCGACGGATAACACAGAAGACGTTTTTATTTCGGGTGGAGTTGCAGCTTTCAAACGTCGCCGCACATTCGATAATTTTTCAACGCTCGATGAAATTGACGGACAAATTTCTTTTGCGAAATCTTTATTCAGACAGATTTCATTGGGCGCGACGATTGAATATCTGCAGCAAGATGCAGTCGGCGGCGAAAAATACACTCAAGTCGATGCCACTTTAGGTTTGTTGTGGAATCCTCTTCCTGTATTTGCGGTTGGTTTTGTTGCGCGAAATTTAGCACCTACCGACACGGATATTCCGGAGCCTATAAGGCAGCGCGACGAACTCGGTGTGGGGATTCACTATATCGCTCTCGATTTCTTTCGCTTTCGGCTCGATATTATTCGGCCAATGCAGCTAAATCCTGAGAAAGATTACATCTTTAAGGGAGGGATCGAGAGTTTGGTAGACGCCTATCTCGCGATCCGAATCGGCGTTCAAAACGACGGTATAAGCGATAGACATATCTATTCGGCTGGATTCGGTTTTGTCGGCCCAAGACTCAAGATCGATTACAGCTACGTGAAGAACGCAGAGTATAGCGGTGGAGCGATGCATAGCGTTGACTTCAGACTCCCGTTTTGATAACCGTTCCGTCTTCAGGAGAACAAAATGGCTTCAAAAACACAGGTCACAGAACGTCGTCGTCGTCGCAAATTAGGTGGACAAGGTAAAGCTCGCAAAAGAATTTTGCGCCGTGATGGTTCGACTCCATCTAAAGCCGTACTTTTCGGCGATAAAGTATAAGGCACCCACTTCCTTTTTTTAGGAAGCCGGACATTATCTCAACGAAGCGGGCCGCGAAGGTTCGCTTTTTTCTTGGTAGCTTGTTCGAAGTCTCGCGCCATCTTGTTCGGCCGGACCCTGCAAAGTAAATTCGAAATTGTGAAGCGTGTAACCTTCTTGCCCAGGTACAAATTTGTATTTTGCAAACGCTTCGAGTGCCGCTTGATCGAGCGCAGGAACTCCCGAAGATTTATTCACTTTGATATCAGTCACTTTTCCGACTTTTGAAACGTAATAAGCCAGCTGCCCTTTTCCTTCAGCTTTTTGTAAACGGGCATCACGTGGGTACGTCGGTGGGCGATTGCCTTGGGCTTGTTTCAGAGTCAGGAAATTTTGTGGAGCTGCCACTGTTGCCGCAGGTTTATCGCTTGCGCCGCCTTGGCCTTGTGCCGAAGCTTGTTGCGCTGGTGCTTCTTCTTTTACGGAAGCTGCCGCAACCGGCGCCGCTTCTTGAGCCGGTTCGATTGTATTCACTCCGTCTTCATTTAAACTGTCGCCGACTTCGATGGCCGGTTGTGATTCTTCTTCAACTTGTTGTTCTGCAGTTGGAGTTTGTTTTGCCATCATCACTCGAGTTGGTGCCGGTGGAACTGGTTTTTTCTTCGGAGCTTCTTTAATCGCTTCAACTGGCTTTTTTGCTGCAGCAACTACCGTGTGGGTGACAGTCACTTCGGCTTTTGCTTCTGGAGCGGGCATGGGAGCCGCCGCTGGCGCTGGTGCCGGTGCAGCCACCATATCTTGTTCTTCCTGAGCCGGAGCGCCGGTTTCAGGAGCAACTCCTTCACCAATAACTGCGACTTCAAGTTCGTTCACATTTTTTGGATCTTGTTGAGACAAATAAAGCGGAAGGAATGCGGCCGTACAGACAAAGGCGGCATGAAAGAAAATCGAGAGAGTAACGGCTAGGGCTTTATTTGAATTCTTGTGATCCATGGGACCTCCACTTTTCTTAACAAAGTAGAGTTCAATTCGCGGGCCATTTTAATATGAGTTTGGCAGGCCCTTGATGGCCTATTTGCTTGGGGCCGTCGCCGGCGCTGCAAAGATTGCTTTTACAGAGACAATTTACGTCATTTTCATGTCGTCCGGGATCACGCCTTCGGCAATGGATTTTGCCAATCGCAGATGTTCGGGATGACCGATGACTTTGCTCGCTTCTTTTAGAGGAAGGGGAGCACAATTCAACACAAATTCACGTTTCAGACTCATGACTTTTTCGTAGCTCTGATCGAGTTGCTCTTGGCTCACCGTTTTCGCGGCGAGAGCTTTTTTGATTGAATCTAAAGCGATCGCGGGGCTATCGAATTCGTTACAATAAAGGAGAAGATCGCAACCCGCTTGAAGGGCCAGAACAGGGATTTCTTCCTTTTTAAAATTTTTCGTTAAAGCTTTCATCCCGAGATCGTCAGTAATGATGAGACCACGATATTTCATTTCTTCTCTTAGAAGTTTTTTAACTATTGTCGGAGAGAGCGTCGCCGGATATTTCGCGTCGATCTTTTTATAAAGTATATGTGCGGTCATCGCGAGATCCATGCGCGCCCGGAAAGTTTTCTTAAATGGAATCAGCTCGCGCTCTTGTAGAACTGAGAGATCCGAATCTTCAATTGGCAAATCTTCGTGACTGTCGATGATCGTATTTCCGTGGCCCGGGAAATGTTTAGCGCAAGGGATAACTCCGGCCTTGATGTAGCCGCGGACGAGCGCCGACGCCATTTTCGCCACAAACTCAGGATCCGATCCGAACGAGCGATCGCCTATCAAAACGTTTGCCGGATTCGTCAGGACATCCACGCACGGCGCGAAATCAAGATTAATCCCCATGGCACGAAGTTCGACTCCCATGAAATTTGCAAATTTAAATGCGACGCTTGTTGAATCAAGCGCCGCTAATTTTCCGAGCGCGGGCCATTGAGTGAAAGGTGCTTTTAAGCGGTGAACGCGTCCGCCTTCCATATCGATCGCGATGAACGGAGGCATCTTCGACGGCATTTTATCTTTTAAGCTATAGAGATCGCTGCAGAGCTTGTGAATTTGTTCGGGGCTTTTTAGGTTGCGGCCGAAGAGCGTGACGCCCCCAATATTATTTTCGGTCATGAACTTCGCTTCGTCAGCGGTAAGTTCAAGCCCTTGTAGCCCGATAAATAGTAATTGCCCGATTTTATTTTGCATTCTTCACCTACCGCAATATTGGAACACGAGATAGGCGGCTTGAAAAGTCCTAATGCCCGGTCTTTTTTGGTGCGGAAGTCGGCGCATGTGCGGACGTTGGCGAGTTGAGCGACTCCATCGGTTTTGACGGGGGCACTGAGCTTGCGCTTGGCTTTGCGGGTTCGTTTGCCAATTTGTAAATCGCATTTATTCTGCCTTCGGGAATACCACCGAAAATACCTTTGATGCTTTTTTCAGGAAAAGTAAAGTTGGCAACAGCTTCGGTCTTGTTCGCGACGAGCTCTTGTAGAACACCCTGATTCGAGGTTTCAGTCGACAATGCTTCGCCAGTCGTTGAAATAAATGAAATTGATCTAATGTCTTTGAATTTCCAATCCATTTTAAATGCCGAAACACCTCGATGTTTTTCTTCTTGCTTCAACTGGATCTCACCTTTTTCGACGGTACCGGACTCTTCGGCGATCGCCTCGAACGCAAACCCGCGGCCGGCTTGCAAACCTTTTTGCAGCATTAGATAAAGCAAGAAACTCGAGAGAAACATGCTTTTTTCAACGGTTGATTTTGCCGAATAATTTTTGCCGTCTTTGATTCCGGTAAATGTCGCGAGAAGCTTGCCACTTTTTTGTTTAGTGAAATTTCCGTCGATAGTTGAAACAAGAGTTTTTAGCTTACCGGGATTTTGCGGGTCACTCTCGCTCGAGAGCTTTGAGTATTGATATTTAATCGGCTGAAAGGCTTGGTCGGCTTTGGCGACAAGACTTTCGTTTAAGAATTGCTTACCGTCAGGTGAGAGTTTCACGTAAGCGTAAGAGGCAGCCGAGAACTCGCCTTTTTTTGCGTCGAATTCATAGCGTTGAATCATGTAGCCAGAGTGAACTCCAGAGAGCCCGACTTTGTAATATCCCTCGAACAGGACTTCGGCCTCGACCTTGTGTCTGAAGACAGTGAAAGCGATGGCGGCCGCTAACAGAAGGACAGTCGATTTGA
>JAYTDP010000252.1:0-10313 GCA_043735865.1 Bdellovibrionales bacterium | reverse complement strand
CGCGCATGCGAAGAACGGCCATCGCGAGAGCGTCACCTAAAGCGAGAGTCAACGTTGTACTCGATGTCGGCGCAAGCCCCAGAGAACATGCTTCTTCTTTTACGCTCACGTCAATTACCACTCCCGCTCGGCCGAGGGCACTGTCTTTACGACTTGTCATCGCGATGACAGGGACGTTTCTTCGGGCGGCAAAATTTAATATGGACTGAAGTTCTTCAGCCTCTCCGCTGTTACTGATTGCGAGAATTAAATCTGAATCTGCTATGACCCCGAGATCGCCGTGCGCGCTTTCGGCTGGATGTAAAAAAAGAGACGGTGTTCCCGTTGAACTGAAGGTGCTCGAAATCTTTCGGCCGATTAGACCGCTCTTGCCGATGCCGGTTACGATGAGCTTGCCTTTGCAGTTCAGAACCAACCGAGTGGCCTTACTGAAGTCGGCATCTAGGCGCTCCACCGCATCGAGAAGGCTCTGAGCTTCGATCCGGAGAACCCGGCGCCCTTCTTCCAATTCAATCATACGAACGCCTCTCGGCCTTTTTATTCGGCGTCGATCGCGTCGACCCAGCTTTTAATTTTGCTGCGACTTCTTTGAATTGATTGCGATAAGCCAACGTCGCCGCGACAAAACTTTTAAAAAGTGGGTGCGGCGCCAACGGTCGGGAACGAAACTCTGGGTGGAATTGCACGCCGATAAACCACGGGTGCTCGGTAATCTCGACGATTTCGACGAGATCCCGCTCTTCATTGACTCCCGACAGAGTCATGCCTTGCTTTTCAAAAAGCGGACGATATTTATTATTGAATTCGTAGCGGTGCCGGTGGCGCTCCGAAATTGTAGGGGTTCCGTAAATACGACGCGCGCGAGTGTTTTTCTCAAGGCTACACATGTACGCCCCTAAGCGCATTGTTCCGCCCTTGGTTTTAATCGTGCGCTGTTCTTCCATAAAATCAATGACGAGATTCTTCGATGCTTTTTTATCAAACTCGCGCGAAGACGCATCTTTTATGCCGCAAACGTTTTGAGCAAACTCAATGCTGGCGAGCTGCATCCCGTAGCAAATTCCAAAGAACGGAATCTGTCTTTCGCGCGCATAACGTATCGCCGCGATTTTGCCTTCCACTCCGCGCTCGCCGAAACCGCCGGGCACCAAAAGTCCGTCAACTTCATTTAAAGCCGCCGCGACGTTCTTGTCGGTCAAAGTTTCCGAGTCAAAATAAACTAAATTTACTTTCGTATGATTCGCAATACCGCCATGAATCAGCGCCTCATTGAGGGATTTGTAGCTCTCGCGCAAATTTACGTATTTGCCGACGATACCAATCGTGGTTTCATGGGCAGGATGATGGAGACTATGAACCATCTTTTTCCAACCCGACAGATCTGGTTTGCCGGCCGAATCAAGACCTAGGCGAACTACGATTTTTTCGTCGAGCCCTTCATTATTTAAAACCAGCGGAACTTCATAGATCGAATTCGAATCCATCGCCGCAATGACATTCTCGGCATTCACACTACAGAAGAGTCCGATTTTCTTTTTGATTTCAGTGCTTAAGTGCTTTTCAGATCGACAGATTAAAAAATCCGGCTGAATGCCAACTTCGCGCAACTCTTTCACCGAGTGCTGGGTCGGTTTGCTTTTTAATTCGCCCGCAGCCGCGATGTACGGAACGTACGTCACGTGCATAAAAATTGAATTCTCGACGCCGACTTCACCGCGCATCTGACGAATCGCTTCGATGAATGGGAGACCTTCGATATCCCCGATGGTACCGCCGATTTCGACGATGACGACCTCGCTCCCCTGTCCGGCTTCAAAAATTCGACGCTTAATTTCGTCGGTGATGTGGGGAATAACTTGAACTGTGCCGCCGAGATAATCTCCACGCCGCTCATTCGCAATCACTGATTCATAAATTTGGCCAGCTGACATCGAATTACTTCGATTAACAGAAATCTGCGTAAATCGCTCGTAATGTCCGAGATCGAGATCAGTTTCGGCACCGTCCTCAGTTACGTACACTTCGCCATGTTGAAATGGAGACATCGTGCCCGGATCGACGTTGATATATGGATCACATTTAATAATACAAACTTTAATGCCACTCGCTTCGAGAAGGGTGCCGATGCTAGCCGCCGTCAGACCTTTACCGATTGAAGAAACAACTCCACCCGTTACAAAAATAAATTTTTGCTGAAAACGTTTTTTCGTCGACCGTGTCGGAGATGCTTTTGAGCGCTTCATTTTTTTGGCCACTATTATTTTCTCCCCAAGATTGAACTGACTGCTTTTACATCATCCGGCGTGTCGATCCCGATCGAAAGAGCATCGATCGGGATAACCCGAATAGTTGCTCCTAAATAGAGTGCACGCAGCTGCTCGAGAGACTCGGCCTTTTCAAGCGCAGTCGGTGGCGTCTCGCAGAACATTTTTAAAAAATCTTTTCGGTACGCGTAGAGACCGATATGTTTCAAACATAAGTTCGGACTCTCTTGGAATGTTTGTCGCGTATATGGAATAGCGTGACGGCTAAAGTAAATGCCATTCCCCTCTTTACTTAAAATTACTTTTACAACTGAAGGGCTCGAGAGCTCGCTCTCTTCGATCGGGTGCGCGAGGGTCCCCATCTGCAGTTTCGAATCGGTATGAAATGGTGCGATTAATTTATCGATCCATTCGCCTTTGAGAAGTGGTTCATCGCCCTGAATATTTAAAATCACGTCGGCATTTTTCTCGCGTGCCGCAGCCCAAACACGGTCGCTTCCGGATGGAATTTCAGGGGCCGTCATAACAGCTTCGACACCACATTTTTTTGCCAATGCCGCGATCTCAGGATGATCGGTCGCAACAACAAGTTCGGTCAAAGTTTTAGATTGCTTTGCACCCTCGATAACCCATTGCAGGAGCGGCTTACCAGAAATTTGGAGGAGGGGCTTCGCCGGCAAACGAGTAGATCCATAACGGGCCGGAATAACGCCAAGAAAACGCATACAATCCTTTTACCAATTAAAGTGGAGCCGGTCTATCCTGAACCATCTTTTCGAAAATGCAGCGCCGGAGTTCGTCGATACCTTTATCACCTTTGGTAGATACCCAAAATAACTCGAGGCGGTCTGTTAAACGACTAAATTCTTTCTTTTTCGCAGCCATTTCTTTCTGATTCAGCTGGTCGCATTTATTCAGCGCCAAAATCAAATGTATTCCTCTTGGCCTACACCAGCTAACCAGAAGGTCCTCGTCGGCACTCCATTTACGACGCACATCCATAACAAGCACAAGACCGCTCAAATTCTCCCGCTTGGTGAGGTAGGTCTCGATCATGGTCTTCCAGGTGTCCTTTTCGTCTTCTGGCCCTCTCGCAAATCCATAGCCTGGCAAATCGACGAGGGCGTGAGTGTCTTCCCAAGTGAAGAAATTGATCAGACGTGTCTTGCCGGGAGTCTGCCCCACTTTCGCCACAACTCTTTGGGCGAGGGAATTCAGAATCGAAGACTTGCCCGCATTCGAACGGCCGACAAACGCGATTTCTGGCACTGCGCACGGCGGATACTGATCTTCAGTCACTCCACTTTTAATGAATTGGACGTTCGGTAATTTCATTTCAGGCATTTGACCACAAACTCCAGTGATTGTCCGCAACTCCGGACACGTCCGTACCGAAGGACATTCCGGACACCTCAAACTCCTCTGGATGCATTTAAAAGGTAGCTTGGCCGGTTCACTGTCCGGCACGACACTTGTAACCGCATTGGTAAAAGCGAGGTTCCAATGGCCACACAAGTTAATACCCTGACCCTTTCCAGCGAAATTGAACAAGGTTACGTCACCCTTCAACTCAACTCGATACGTAAAACTTTCGAGATCTCAGAGTTCATGACCGTCGGTCGTGATGAATCGGTAGAGGTCCATCTCCACGACCCTTTTGTTTCCACACGCCACTGCCGCATCGAGAAAAAAGGTGGCCAGTACTGGATCCGCGATTTGCGCAGTCGCAACGGCACGTTTGTGAATGGGACTCGAGTTGCGGAGGCAATTCTTCAAGACGGAGATCGCATTCGGGTCGGAAGTATTGATCTCATTTTCAGCACGGAGAAGAAAGGATGGGCCTCGCCATTTCTACTTCATAGCAAAAACACGAATTGGCAAATAGAACTCGATCGGCTTCCACTGCTCGCAAAATCCGACCTCCCCGTACTAGTGAACGGCCAATCGGGAAGCGGCAAAGAAATTATCGCGCGCTCCCTGCACCAACTCTCAAATAGGGCCGCGGGCCCATTTGTCAGCGTGAACTGCAGCGCGCTGACTGAGTCGCTGATTGAAAGCGAATTGTTTGGTCACCTTCGCGGAAGTTTTACCGGCGCTTCTGAAGATCGAAAAGGCGCCTTCTTATCAGCCAAAGGCGGCACTTTATTTTTAGATGAGATTGGCGATCTGCCTTCGTCCCTACAGCCTAAACTGTTACGTGCTCTTGAAAACCAAGAAATCAAACCGGTCGGATCCGACCGCCCCATCACCGTCGACGTGCGAATTGTCGCTGCCACCCATAAAGATCTCGCGGCTCTCGTTCGAAAAGGACTTTTTCGCGAAGATCTTTTCTACCGTTTAAATGTTCTCCGCGTGAGAGTGCCGGGTCTGCGCGAGCGCATTGAAGACTTTGACGAACTTGTCCAATTTTTCTGTAAGAGTTCGCGCGTTCGATTCACCTTTGAAGCCATGAGAAGAATGAAAGAATACAATTGGCCGGGACAAGTACGCGAACTTAAAAATTTTGTGGCACGAGCGGGCGCTCTGTTTCGTGGTCAATTTGTCGAAGCCCCGCAGATTGAATCTCTCTTTCAGTATGAATCTGACCAGGCGGTGGCGCGGCCGCGAACACGCGATTACCTCGAAGCCATGGAGATCGACATCATCAGCAAGAAATTGGCCGACAATAATGGAAACATGAGAAAGACCGCACGCGAATTAGGAATACCGAAGTCGACACTTTATGACCGAATCAAAACCTACAAAATTCCGATGAATTTTCGCGCTATTGAAACGGTTACTGCCGGTACGTGATAAGTGTTTTGACGTAAACCTTTTGAACGCGGCCCTGATTTAAAATGTGATTAATATTGTCACGGATGCGCGCTTTGATGCGCGTAAGCCCCACCGGGCTATTGACCTCTTCGTATGCGAATTCTTCAAGCGTGCGCTGGGTAATATCAATCACTTCTTTCTCGCGATCTTTAATTTCAATTGCAGTTTCATTTGAGTCCAACCCTAAATAAAATTCGAAAGCACCCATCGGGTTTGGGATGCTCGGCGAAGGCGTCAAGTTTACGATCATCTTGCTCAAGAGAAGATGAAATTCAACTTCCGGAAATGCGTCGAAGAAAGGAATCATGTCTTCTTTTTTCACCGAGAAAGTCTTTTTTGATTTTTCGGCAAGGCTGTGAATGAGCGGACTTCTCCAAATAGGAAGCCACTGTCCAGAAAGTGCTTTCAAGAGAAAGAAAAGTGCGAGAAACGACGACAAGCCGGATCCCATCAGTAAAATCTTTTTTCCGGTCGGAAGATTTATAAAGCGGTTGGTCCATGCTCGAACCCAAGCTACCGCTGTCTTGATGTGAGCGACAACATAGCGAATCAGATCTGGCAAATCATGGCGAATGAAATGAAAGGTTTGGCGGGCCATAATTTTAGCCTGGTTTGCATAGGAAATACGCCTTAAATGAAACCAACCGTTCAGCCGCTTAATCGGCGCCGTTATTTTGCCGAAAATAATTTGGACTTTGGGACCTTTTTTATCGGTTACATCTTCGCTCGCCCCATCAACCTCAACATCCAGACTTTCGATTGAAGTGTCAGTTGTATTGCGGTCCGTTTGAATCGACTCGAGGGATGCCTTGAAGCCGGGGTCCTCGACTTCGAGCATTCGGTCTAGATCTTCGAGCGAGAAAGATTGGTCGGGTCCTGTGGGTGCCGAAGTGATAGTCGTTGTTGTGCCCGGTTTTATCTCGCTCATACATTTAGTTTTCCTGTCTTATTCCGATACATCAAGAAGAGAGAACTTTAAGGGGGACTCATGGGACGAGTTTTACTAGCAATGTTCGCAATTGCAGGACTAACGGCCTGTTCGACATTCGATCGCAGCAGCCAAAGTGGCTACGCCGGAAACGGCGACGAGGAGGCGATGACTTCCGTTCGGGACTTCTACCTGGCTCGGCAAAAATCGCGCGCGGCCGAAGCTCGCACTGAACTCGGTTTCACTACGACTGAAGAGCTGGATGAAAATGCTGTATCACGCGTCAAAGCCCGCATTGATCTCGCTCGCCTTGAAAAAACTCTCGATTATGACGCCGAGAAAAAACAATATTACAGCTATAAACCATATTTTAAGAATGATTCGGAACGAATTCAGTTCTTGCAGCTTCCGTCGCGCGAAGCGCGGGAGCGATGGGCATCGAATCGTGGACTCAAGACGACCGAGTCTTCATTTGATACCCCAACTAGCGCACTGATCGAGAACAACGACATCGGCAAGGGCATGAGCAAAAGTGCCGTGCAGCAAAGCTGGGGCAATGCAGATTTAGAAGAAGCCGCGGGAAACCCTGTCTACGGCAATGAACGTTGGATTTATAACAAGCTGATGTCGACTGAAGAAGGCTATAAGCAAGAGAAGCGGATTATTTATTTTGAAGCTGGGCGCGTGATTGGTTGGGAGACGAACTAAGCGTGCGCGTCTTCCCAATTCTTGCCCCAAGCGACATTTACTTTCAGCGGAACTTTTAATTTCACAACACTCTCCATCGATTGACGTATTTTTTCTGCCTCGACTTCAACTTGGTCGGACGGGCACTCGAACAACAATTCATCGTGGACTTGTAGAAGCAACTTCGCTTTTGTTTTTTTGTGAACCGCAATCATCGCCATTTTTACGAGATCACTGGATGAACCCTGAATAGGCGCATTGATTGCAGCACGTTCGCCAAATTTTCTAAGCATTTGATTAGGCGATCGCAATTCTTCCAAGTAGCGACGACGGCCGAGAACAGTTTCAACGTAGAAATTCTCTTTGGCTTTCTCCACTGTCGAGACCATGTAGTCTTTTACATTTTTAAATTTAATGAAATAACTGTCGATGATTCTCTTCGCTTCATCCCTAGGGATTTCAAGAGTCTCCGCCAATCCGAAAACACCCTGACCGTACGCGATGCCGAAATTCACGGCTTTCGCCATCCGTCTTTGATCGGCGGTGACTTTATCTACATCGACTCCGAACACTTCGGCAGCAGTTGCCGCGTGGATGTCGAGGTCTCGATTAAATGCATCAATAAGACCGGGATCACTCGTGACTTCGGCCAAGATACGAAGCTCGATCTGACTGTAATCGACAGACAATAAACAATTTCCCGGATCAGCGATAAATGCGCGGCGAATGATTCGGCCGCGGTCTGTCCGAATTGGAATGTTCTGCAAATTTGGATTGGTGCTCGAGAGACGACCCGTCGTTGTTACCGCTTGTTGGAACTTTGTATGAATCCGACCCTTTTCGTCCGCCATGAGAGGTAGAGCCTCTACGTAGGTCGAATGGAGTTTCGATAGCTCGCGATATTCCGTAATGTATTTTGCGATGGGGAATTTCTCAGCTAATTTCTCTAAGACTCCGCTGTCGGTGGAGTAACCAGTTTTAGTTTTCTTGCCCATCGGGCATTTCAGTTTTTCGAACAATATAGTTCCGAGCTGTTTTGGACTTCCGATATTGAATTTTTCACCGGCCAGCTCATGAATTTTGGTTTCGAGCTTTGCAATGTCGGCAACGAGGCCCTCAGCTTGGTGGGCCAGTTCTTTTTTATCGATGAGAATCCCGCGTTGCTCCATTTCAAAAAGGATCGGCAACAAAGGCAGTTCGATATTGCGATAAACGTGGTCGCCCGAATTTTCGACGAGCTTCTTTGCTAAGGCACTCGCAACTGAAATCTCAAGTTGGAGAATTTCTTCAAGAGTTAGATTTTCCGGCATCTCTGCTTGATGAAGCCGCTTATATACAACTGAGAAATCATCGACTGTGCCCGGCTTGATGACATAAGCGGCAAGCATCGTGTCCCACACGGGGTTTGTTCCACCAATCATGCCAAAGTGTCCCCAAATATTTTTCAGGTCGAAGCCGCTCCATTTTAAATTTTGTTCGCTTAAGATTTTACCAAGTTCTTCTTTTGATGCATCGACAGTGTAGGTTTGCTTTTGGTCGGAGAAACAGTACCCAGTGTCGGCAATGGCGGCCCAGATTTCACTTCCCGATGGAAAAACCTTAATGAATTCTTTGATCGAAATTTGGTTTCGAGGAAGATCTTTTGTTTGCGCCCCGACATCAAAAGTCATCTGTGGCTCGGGCGCGTCTACTTTAGTCGCTTTTTTCTTCGTTGTCGCCGGGGTGGAATCCGCCTTCATAGTGAGGCCGCCCAGAGCGTCTGTTTCATTTGGCGGCGTCACTGTATTTTTAACGACAACATCAGCGGCATTCGCCACACCACTACTCGCGCTTGGCGGACGCGAATCGATAACTTTTCTCAACAAAGCACCAAAATCTAATTCTTCGAAGAGTGCTTTTACTTTATCAACGTCGACAGGTTTGATTGCAAGTTCGTTGATCGGAAATTTTAAAGGAACATCGGTAACAATCGTCACAAGTTTCTTAGCCAAAAATGCGGCGTCGCGACTGTCTTTTATTTTCTGCCGTAAGCTTTCGCTTTTAATTTCATCGACCCGCTCGTAAATACTTTCGAGAGAACCATACTCCTCGATTAATTTGCATGCGCCCTTTGGACCTACTCCTTTAATGCCTGGAATATTATCACTCGTGTCTCCTACGATCGAAAGATAATCGATCATTTTCTCAGGAGGTATGCCCCACTTCTCGCGAACTTCTTTCTCGCTGTAGCGGACATTCTTCATGGTGTCGTAGAGACAAATGTGAGGACCCACTAACTGCGCGAAATCTTTATCTCCACTCACGATGACAGCATCGATATTTTTTTGCTGCGCCTGCCGCGCCAAAGTGCCGATCACGTCGTCTGCCTCAAAGCCTTTTGCTTCAAGAATTGGAATCCCTAAAAGTTCTGTAATCTGTCGGATGTATGGCATTTGCGGCACAAGGTCTTCGGGCATTTCCGAACGGTTGGCTTTGTAGTCCGCATAGAGTTCGTCACGAAAGGTCGCTTCAGGCAAATCAAAACAATACGCCATGTAGTCAGGTCGGTTTTCGCGCAATAGCTTTACACTCATGCCGACGAATCCGTAAAGCGCGTTGGTCGGCATACCCTTCGAATTTGTGAGGCGCGGAATCGCGTAAAACGCGCGGAAAAACATATTCGAGACATCGACTAAGTAGAGCGACTTCATGTCGCCCAAAATAGTCGAGTTTGAGCCGAAAAGACAACTAGTAGTTAGATGTCATTTCACCGGCTCAGCTTGGGGCGGATACATAAAGCCAAAAAGAAAAGGCTTGTAAGAACGCACACGATAGCGGCCCCGGAAGGCAAATCGAGCCGATAACTTAAGACAAATGAAATCAATAGGCCAAATGTACCCACAACCCAGGCGAGCCCGATGGCGGGAAGTAACTCTTTATAATAGCGTTTAGCGAGTGCCGCCGGCGCCACGAGTATCGAAAACACCACCAGCACTCCGGCATGTTTGGTAGAAAATGTTATGACAATCCCGAAAAGGAAATAAAATAGAAAGTCCCACCAAAATAGACCTGGTTCGCCTCGCGATGCCGCCCAAAATTTCTTGCGAAAAATCCAATGCAGGATACCAATAACAGTATAAATAGCAAAAGTTTCGAGAACCTGAGGCCAGGTGACGAAAAGTATATTACCGACGAGGGCTTCTTTCAGATGTTCGGCACCATGAGGAAGTTTATCGGCCACTAGAATCAAAGCACCGCTTGCGAGGGCATAAGTCATTCCGATAAGCGCTTCTTGCGAGACCGACTTCTCATAATGACGAAGAAGAGCAAGGCCGAACGAAACGAAAAGACAAAAAGACAACGAGAGAAGGAGCGGTAGTGCCCCGCCCCCTGCTTCGTCGTGCACGAAAAAGAGCGCGACGGCACCGCCTAGTGCCGCCACTTGCGAAAGACTAATATCGACAAATATGACCTCACGCTCGAGGACGTGCAATCCTAAGTAAGCGTGAATTCCGACGAGCAAAATGGCGAGAGCAAATGGGGCTGCGAGAAACTCAATGGCTTCCATTATTTCGCCGCGCTTTCAAAAGTCTTTACGATGTTTTCGATTAATTTCTCGTTGGTTTGCGAATTTTGATCTC
>JAYTDP010000251.1:0-2933 GCA_043735865.1 Bdellovibrionales bacterium | reverse complement strand
CTTTTGACTAAACACTATCGTGTGACGGCGATTGATCTTCCGGGCTTTGGGCAATCGACGAAAAAAATTGAGTCGAAGTATGACCTGGATACGCAAACTCAGCGAGTCGCTCAGTTTTTAGAAGCTCTCGATATAAAAAGCACTCATGTTATTGGGAGTTCGCTCGGCGGTGCCGTCGCCATGTGGTTGGCTCGCACGCGCCCGGATTTGGTGACCCGTCTTATCGGTATTGCTCCGGCGGTGAATCACCGGTTAGTACTTTTAGATCCAAAACGATGGTTAGTTTTCGTCCATGTTTTTAAATATTTCGCGGCGACGCCTTTATTAGTTCGCCTGATCCATCGAAGAGCTTCAACTAAACACAAAGATACGAGTCTCGATACGATTCTCGAATACTATGCGCCCTATCACAAAAATCCGACAGCTGCGGTTACGTTTTGGAAGTCGCTCGAATTGATTCGCGATTCGCGCCTCCCAGAAGAACTAAAGCATATCGAGTGCCCGACCCTTATTTTGTATGGTGAATGGGACCGCATGATTAAAAAGGATTTCGTGTCGAATTTGCCGGGCATTATCGGCCAAGCAAAAGTGATTTATCACCCCACCGGCGGCCACCACTTGATGACGGATGAACCTGAGTTCGTTGCTGATGAAATAAAGAAGTTTTTGGGGACTACCCATCTTAAAGTCGTCGATTAAGGCTCTAAAACGTCACTTTGTCTAGAATCATAACAGGCGAAAATCATTGGCCAAATTGATATATTGCCGTCATGAAAAACACCGCACGTTTCTTCGTTTTGTTGGGGCTTTCTACAGTTTCTTTAGCGGCCGCTTCGCGCAAGCCACTCCCCTCGGCTTTGCGCTGTGATTTCTATTTAACTCGAATGTCTGTCGACTTCGAGAACATGGGACCCGTTTGGAATTCGGATGATACGGCTTCAATTGTGGGAGTCGAATTGAAAGAACGCGCCAACCGTTTGCAGGATCGAGTGATCATCACATTGAACAATGATAAAAATAAGCAGCCGCACTACATCCGCCCTGCTACGCGTTTGGATGCCCTTCTCGTCGATTACAAAATGAATTTCAAGACGGCCATGCTATCGGCAAATGTCACAACAAACGGCCTTTTAAAAGCCCGCATTGAATCGAGCCGCATGACGGATAAAGATCCACGACCTAACACAACGGCGAGAAATGCAATAATGCCCAACAAAGAAATCCAAGCTGATGAGCCCATCTCAAAAATCGAAACGTGGCTTAATCCCATAGCTGAAAACTCGCCGTCGCTAGCACTCACCTTTAATAATGGTGAGCCGACGCGCTATTTACTTCGAACAGAAGCTGACGCGCTGATCTTTTTAGCCGCGAAAAAATTAAAGCTGACAACGACTCTAAAATCTTTGGTTTCGGGAGCCGCAGAGGCTTTAGAATTTTATAAGGCACAAGGTTACGAATATACAGCACGTGCCGGCTCTTTTTATTACGGAAAGTATCACACGGCACTTCCGAAAATTCTGGACATTGGAACAGACTTTCAGATCCAAGGTATAGAACAATACCGGGCAACGAATGTGTCAGACGGCCACACCGAGATTTATCTCATGCGAAAATCCGACAGGCGCTCGATTAAAATCATCAGTGCCGACTATGAAACTGGATTGATGGCATTAGAATTAGCCGCGGGTGCGAAGCGATTTCCGCTCAAGATCACACAATATGAGGCGTTGCCTGGCGACACTCAAAATAATGAAACCGTAAATAAATTTGAAATTGTAAAGTAAAGTCCTCGTTAGCGAGGGCCGCTGCGAACAAACTCGTCCCATACGCGGCGTGTGACAAATCCAAAGTAGCCGATGAATCTCCAGCTGTTGTTGTCCAAAATCATCCATGCACACGTAAGATGGTGAGAGTCATGTCGGACAAAATCTCGGCACTGAAAACGATGGACGATTCGCAAACTGTCGACAGCATCAAACTGAAATGTCTTTGGATCTAGACGCTCGAAACTTCCCTGCTCGCTATGCAAAGGTTCGCCGTGCCAGTTGTCGAAATGGACTTGGTCGCCGTTGATCCACATGCTCCCCAAAAGACTAAATCGCCCATTGCCGTGGTCGTTGAAGACTCCTCGACCCGGAAGACTCGGTCGATTCGGATTCTTGTCCATTACAAAACCGTCGCCCGAATTGCCTGCCGGAACTGCGTAAGTTGTCGCGAACCATTCGTCTTGAATTACGTTTTGAAAATCCAGATCAACAAGCGGGAACTGGCTTCGATTAATGAAAGCGTCATGATGACATTCAAACGAATGTGGGTTCGTACTCTGATCGCAAGCTGCATAGGCGGCTCCCGTGCTTGCAAGAACCGCGAAGACTATAGAAATAAGTTTTATTTTTTTCATGTCATCTCCCCGTAACCTATGCCGAACATCCCTTTGCGGGCGAAAAAAGTAAAGCTAAAGACTTCTAATATAGTAGAATTGGGCTAATTTTCTTGGTCTTTTTAAAGTAGCGGCTGGCTCAGATCGTCGATAGTCGCCGAGAAGCTCGGCATAAAATGATCGAGAAAGTACGCGACTTCAGGGCGCGATCGCAATTGATCGATTTTCTCTTTAATCGATCTCTCGGCCCGGCTGAATTCGTGATTGCCGGCGGATCTTTCTTCTAAGCATTTGATGTAAGCGCAAATCGTGTCTGCTGCTTTAATCAAGTCGCTCGCTTCTTTGTCGGCAACAGGAATATTCAAAATCTTTTCGTAATCTTCGCGCAAATTTTCAGGCAAAAGTTTTAGCAACTGGTCAGAAGCATGAGCTTCAATGGCTTTGTAGGCCAATCGAATTTCGTCGTTAAAATATTTAACGGGAGTCGGCAGATCCCCGGTCACCACTTCGGTGACGTCATGATAAATCGCGTAGAGCGCAACTTTTTCGGGAA
>JAYTDP010000250.1:0-7564 GCA_043735865.1 Bdellovibrionales bacterium | reverse complement strand
ATTGACTCCGATGTCATAGGCTTTCGGAAGTGTAGGCTTCAGTTCGGCAATTTTTTTCCGCACGGCTTTCGCAACTTCGACGGCGTTGACTCCCCGTTGCTTGCGAACGCCGATGCCGACGGCCGTGACTCCCATGATGCGAGAGAAGCGGCGTATGTCCTCGGTCCCGCGCTCCACTCGCGCCACATCTTTAATTCGGATTTTACTGTAATTGATGCTTCCGCCACGCTTGGCGATATAAAGATTGCCGATTTCTTCGACGGTCTTCGCTTCTCCCAATATTCGCAGAGTGTATTCTTTTTCGCCCTTCTGCATGTAACCGGCCGGATACTCGACATGTTCTGTATCGAGCGTGCTAGTCAAGTCTCCAACAGAAAGTTCATACGATCGTAATTTTTTAAGGTCGACCCAAATCCGAACTTCGGGATCAAGAAATCCGCCGAAGAAAACATCGCCGACTCCGGGCACTAACTGAAACGACGGGATTATCTTATCTCGGGTATATGTCATGAGCTCGCGAAAAGGAACGTCTCCCGAAACACCTAACCACAAAATAGGTTGGTCCTCAGGATTTGATTTTGAAATGACAGGTGCATCGACATTTTTTGGCAGGCGGCGCAAAACCTGCGAGACGCGAGATTGGACTTCTTGAAGGGCCGCATCGACATTGCGATCCAAATCGAATTCAAGGCTAATATTAGCCGAGCCATAACGAGCGGTTGAGCTTAGATCGACGAGGCCTTCGACTCCCATGACGGCGTTTTCGATGACGTCAGCTACCTCGCTCTCCATGACTTCGGGTGACGCCCCCTCGAGAGAAACCGAAATATTGACGTAAGGAAAATCGATGTCGGGATTTTGGCTGACTCCTAATGAGCGAAACGAAATATATCCAAAAATCATCATGGCGGCCATGAGCATCCACGCAAAAACCGGCCGGCGTATTGAGAGATCGGCTAAACTCAAATCGCACCCGCTTTTTCACCGTAGATGCGGAGCAGGTCCACTCCAAGAAGTTCTCGCAGTTCGGCAACGCTTTTCAAATAAGTGTATTGAATTTCAATGAGCACCTGCTCAGCTTTGTATCGGCTGGACTGAAAGTTCACCACGTCCTGCGGAGTTGTCGTGCCCTGTCGGAAGCTACCATTCACTAAGTCGAGCGCACGCTGTGAATTTTTGGTAACAACTTGAAGGCTTTCATAGTGCTTGTACAAGCGGTTCACGTTGTCGAGGGCATTCTTAATACGTTCCCGCAAATTACGTCTCTCAATTTCAAAAGCTCGCTCGCTTTGATAAATCTGTTCACGAAATTCTCTGCGCCTTGCAACCGATGAGAACCCCGAAAAGAGCGGGATTGTGAGGCTGAGCCCGTAAGAATAAAAATCAGATTTCGCTTGAAACAAATCGTCTTTTTCGAGGGCCTGAGTTCCGTAGCTCGCGAGAAAATAGAGTGACGGAAGGTCTGGGGCCATTTCGATTTTATCTTTCAACTCGGTTTCCCGAATCGCTTCTTGAAGCAAGATGAGCTTCGGATTGTTCTTAAGTGCCAGTTCGACTGCCTGATCGAGAGTAATCGGATCAATCGATTGAACTTCAAAATTGAATTTGGCCGATATCTTTTCATTGGGAGACAGGCCGAGAAGAGTTTTAAAATGTAATTCGGCTTCTTGCTGCTTTTGCAAAGCCGTTTGCGAATCAATATCGCTTAAAGACGCATTCACTGACGCCTGCAAACGATCCATTTCGCGGCCTCGACCTATTTTCGCATAGCGGGTCATCGATTGCGAATAACTTTGCAACGTCTGAAGATTTGTCGAAGCCGCATGATAAAAATCGTTGGCCGCAGCATAATCGTAAAAGGCATTGACGAGATTTCGGACTGCGGTTTGTTGAGCCGCATAGTATTCTTTTTCGGCTGACTCTTTTCTTGCAGTCGACAATTGCCAGCCCGAAATAGCCGTTGCCGTGAAAATCGGCTGCTTCAAATCAAGAGCGGCCAAATAGGTCGAAAACGGAGTTTGAGATGTCGGCGTCGGAGTCGCCGGATTAATCGTACGAAGTGCACCCGAATTCATTCTTCTCTCGCTCGTGGCTCGAGCCGAAATTTCAGGAAATATCTCACTCTTCAATTGCCATGCTTGGGATCGGACTTCTCGTCGATGCGATTCAGCTTGTTTGAGTTCGGGCGAATTTTGTAAACCCAGTGCAACACTCGTTTTCATATCAAGTTCACGGACCTGAGCGCTAACATTCAAAGCAAAGAAGGTGACGAAGAGTGTAAAGAGAACGGATCTGACTTGCATCGGCGTCAAATTCCCTTAAAACGACCGTTTTTGGCTACAAAAAAATGGACAGACTTGAAAACAGCTGACACGCTGCAAATGTGATTTAAATGTTTAATATAAATTAAGGGGGATACATGAAACGTATACTAGTAGCCGCATTACTCGCGGTCGGATTAACGGGCTGTAATGAAATGCAAGGGACTCTGTCGGCTTTCGAGAACTTAAGTCTTCGTGCCAAAGATGGATCTGCCGTATCTGTAATGTCGGGCACATACAACGCTCAGCTCTCTGCTAAAGATAAATCTACAATTAAAGTGCAAATTAATGGCGCCGGCCCAAAAGGCAAAGACGTAAAATTTTACTTCAACCTTCCTGCCAACGCGATGAAGTCGGGTCAGTTCAACATTCCTGCGGCCCAGACCGGACAACCGTACGGCGTACGTGGGCAACGAGACATCAATTCAACGGCATCTCCAATTCAGGCCGGATACGAAAGCTGCCAGTACGAAGATTGGGAGCAATACTGCTGGGCTGATCGTGACGGACATGTTGTCTGCCAAACTCGCCGTGTGACTCGTTGGGGTCAACGTTATGTTGAATTCCAAGACATCACCGAAACTGAAAATGTGAATCTAGATCTAGTGAACGCACGGGACTCAGCCGCAGCGCACTTTGATGGTTCGCGCTCTGATTCTTACCGTCAGTATCGCTATCAAGACTATTGCCACCGCTAAGACTTGAGAAAATAAAGCGAATAAAAAAAGGAGAGGATCACCTCTCCTTTTTTATTGTTTAGAGCGTTCGATTTTTGCTTTTGGCCAGAATAGAATACCCGGATTTTTAAGAATTTTAACGACAACCGTTTTTAGAATCATGAGTCCACGTTTTGAATGAATCTTTTTTGCACGGAACGCGACGAAAAGCGCGAGGCCAAAAGAAACGCCCAAGTTTAAGACGGCCATGCTGGCGATGCCAGCGATCATCAATCCGAAAAGAGTCATCGAGATAGAACCCGGCGGCAAGCTCATAATAGAGGCAGTCGCCACACCCGAAGACAAGGTGACGTGCCGAACATCGAGCGGGATCCCTAAGAAAGCAAACGTCACCGGTACGAGGCCAAGCAAAAATCCAAGTGAAACATTGCTGGCTAAGGCCGCACTACTGCTCTTAAAGAACACTCCAAATTTGCGCATACGATCACGGCCAAACATTTGGATGAGTCTTTTACTCTGCGCGATTCCATGATGAAGTCGACGAAACAAAACCCAGTTGTAGAACCAACCCGCAATTAAACTTGATGTAAAAAGTAGGACTCCTGTGAACGCTGCATAAAGTGGCGTCGGACCGAGTAAATTGAAGTCATGTACATAGTGTTCCGCTTTCGCGTGCGATAAAACAGGATGGCCCGTAACCTTTTCGAAGATCCAGCAGAAAGCCATCATGGTCGGAACTACCGCTGATACATTGCCAATCACCGAAATCACTTGGGAGCGAACCAAATAAACGATTTCGTTTATCAACTCACCAAATTCGGATTCCTGCATATCACTACGCATTTTCCCGGCAAGTGCCGCCGCCGTCATCGCAGGCTGTTTAGTGGCGAGGGTGAAACCTACAAACTGCATATACAAGAAGCTGGTTGAGTAATTAATTGACGCCAAAAATCCAGCCAAGAAGGGTGATGCCGGAATCAGGCCGAGGAAAAATTTAATTAAAACGGTGCCGGCAGTGGTGATTCCACCGCCCCATGCGCGGTTGAGCATATTTTTATAATCAGTTCGCGAACGTGCAATGTAGTGCTCACCCGTCTCGGCGCTGTTCTCGACAATTTTCTTCGCGATTAAAGACATGTTGTCGTCGAAAAGTGACCTGACGCTGCGAGATCGAACGCTTTCAAAGATGAGCGTCGAAATAAAAACTTTCACTTGCGATGGCATCGGCTGGGTGACTGAAAAAAATTGCAGGAGAACTTTTAATCGCCGGAGCATACCTTCGAGGCGATCGAGGCGATAGACCATGTCAATACTCACACCATGGTCGTCCATCTGTGCATATATGTCGTGAATGGTGACGTGTGCGACGTCGATGAGACGCAAAACATCTTTCTTAAGCGCATCCGTCTTGTCGACTTCGTCAAAACGCGCCCATTCGTGAACCGCAACGTTTAAACTGTAAAACGAGACCTCATCAATTGTGCGTGCTTTAAGCCGCCGGCGAAGCTCGGTATCGAGGCCTAATCCCGAAATTTGGATCGCTAAAAATAAACAGGCGTCTTTAAAGTTTTGTCGCCACCGATTAAATACGTCTCCACCTTCACGAACAAACAGTTGAGTCATCGCCTTGAAGGTTTCGTCGTCAATCCGCAAAAAAGACTGCGCGTCGGTTTCGCTACGAAATGCATTTGAAAAGAAAAATTGAAGATTTTCGTCTTCTTTCGGACGCGGCAAAAATTCACTTTGCAAACGCTCAATCATTTCCGAGATGAGTCCGGCCTGCTGATGAAGACCAGTCATAACAAGTAGATCAAAGACTTGAGTGTCTTGAGGCAGGCTTTGCAAAACCGAATTTACTTTTTCACGCCATTCCGGATGTCGCTCGAGAAGATGAAGAGCCCACTTCACGCGCAATGCTTGCGTCTCCCCGCGATTAAAATAGACGTCCTCGCCTCTCAGTGCCGAATCGGACAAAACCCAATTCAGGAGGTCGGCCAGCCACGAGAGGCGCACACCGAGGGACGCTGTGGGCGCAGGAGTGTGAATAAAAATAGCGTCTAAATCTTTACGAGGCGAAGTCATCATGATTTGGTCCAGTCGAGTCAATTTGAATCTTAAACTGACCGATCAAATCTCACAATGAAAATGAGAAATGTCGGGCTAGACCGAAGTCCATTCTTTATTTTTGCGATTTTACTGGCTCTCGCCGGATGTGCACCTAACGGAACTTTTCAGTCCGTAGTGGCCGTTACAAACGGTGGCCTCGGCGGTCCGATCGAACCGCCCGTACCGCCGACCGAGCCTCCTTTTGCGTACGAAAAGATGGCTTGGGAAGACGGCACACCAGAAAAGGCTTTGTGGTCGATCCGCTCAATGGAACAGCTGATCACGTCAAGTTCGCTTTATCTCAATGGCGCATCCGATATAAAAACTTTTTGTCCAAATTTCGCCACCGCTAACGGCGAACAGCGAATCAACTTTTGGGCGATGCTCATCTCCGCTATCGCGAAATATGAAAGTGATTTGAATCCCATCGCAAGAAACGCAAAAGGCGGTACCGATCCAGTCACGATGCTTCCGCTCTACGGCGAAGGCCTCATGCAACTCTCATATCAAGACAAACTTATGAATCCAGGCTGTGCCTTTAACTGGGAAGTCGACAAATCACTAGGCCCACTCGATCCAACTAAAACAATTTTAGATCCGGTCACAAACCTAAAATGCGCAGTTTTAATTTTGGGTACACAAATTAGCACGGCAAAAAAAATCGTCCTCGACGGCTCCGCCTATTGGCCATCAATCCGATCGAGCAATCCAGCAAAAAAAGTAAACGAGATCGCCGCAATCACGAAGTCTCTGACTTTCTGTCAGTAAAGCGCACCATGCGGTTCACGACGTGATGGCCATTTCTTTCGGCTATTCCCCGAGTCCCCTCTTCTATGAAGGTGGTCCGATCCTACTCAACTCTTTTATGCAGAAACTTGCATAAAAGAATTGAGGATTACCGAGGGTGACACAATCGATAGAGGCAAGCACCCAACTGATCAGCAACAGGCGCAACGACAGTCGGCACATTACCGCTGATTTCAAGCGCTGCCATCGACTCTCGTAGTGAACCCAAAGCGATGGCATAAAACTTACGGCGGTCGGCCAGAGTAGGCTTCGCCGAAGCTTCAGCAATGTTCAACACGACAGAGGACGAAGCCCGAAGAAGCTGATCGCGAAGGTAAGACGGCACTTTAGCCGAAACGCAGCCACGATGAAATTGGAACGCAAGTAGGTAAGTTTTAAAGTTGCTAAGCATTGGACAATCTCCTTGTTTTAATTTTTGTCTGTCGCACCGAAGGAAGCAGACGAAAAATTAAAACAAGGAGATTGGGAAAGTGAACAGCCGACAGTGTCAGTCTCAGCATCAGTACAGTTGGAAGTATCAGCTCAGTAAAAGTGACCGCAACAGCAACAGATCTGAATCTGCCACTGAACTGCAGCTGACACTGAAACTGACGACTGCGCTAAAAACTAGAGAAGGATTCTTTTAAGAGAATAGATATTCATAAACCAAGGCCAATACGTATTCGCTTCCACCATCTTCTCTTCGCGATCCCAAAAGTGAAGAGTGACGGCGGGCCATCCGTAACCAAACGGATAACTCGAAAGATTCTCATGACGTTCAAAAATCTGCGCTTCGGGATATCGGTCCCACTTGGTTTTAATTTCGCCCATAATTGCAAGTGCGCTCATTCGCGCGGCCTTCGCATCGGCCATGGCCGTCAAGTAATGCGTGGATTCGCGTTTGTCGAGAGCCGTATCAAGCAGCGCCTCACGCAAGTGAAAGGCTTGTTTCAGCCGCAGTTGAGTTACCTCAAGAAGTGCCCGAAGCTCAGCATTCTTTACTGCCTCAACCGGTGGAGCCTCGTCGACCGCTTCTCGTAAAATTGCAATTCGCTTCTTCAATACATCTGGCTGATGTCGAAGCTCACGAAAGATAGTGCGCTGATGCGTAACGAATCCAACAAAAGACATTTCATCCAGCAAATTTGCCGACGAAAGCTCTTCTAGAATTCCGTCTTTCTTAAAATATTTATTTTGATATTCGAAAATCCGTTTCCAAGTCGCGCGCGATTCGCCGAGGAGATCGAGCCCGATGTAAGGGTTTCCGCGATGATCACCGTTTGCAAGTAAAGCGACGGTCCAATCTTTCAGCCAATATCCCAGCTCTTGGCCGGTTGAAAAATTAAGATGGCCGGTGGCACCCCATTTTTCGACGACGTCCATGTCTTCAGAACGCGCGATCAAATAATCCGTCAGCAATAAAGGAACATCAATATCCATCGCGATGAAATAGCTTGTCTCGGGGTAGTACCAAACCTGTCGGAGCGGACATTGCTTTTTCGTAAACTCCGCCATAGTCGCAAAATTCTGGCGACCATAAACAGGCGCCTTCGCATCGCTCAGTGAAAAATACATGACGGTATGAGGCAATACTCCAACATAAGGGCTCGCAAATTGTGGAAGAAAATTAAAGTTGCCGTATTTCTCGTCGACCATTCCTTCGCTGGCGTGCAC
>JAYTDP010000249.1:0-5178 GCA_043735865.1 Bdellovibrionales bacterium | reverse complement strand
CAACGTTTTAATTTTCAGATTTGAGGCGATCGCTTCAAATAAAAAAACCCGCTCTTTGAAGCGGGTTTTTTTATTTTTAGACATGAGTCCAATTGGATACGCGACTACTTTTTAAACGGCATTTCTCCTAAGTAGTCTTTTTTCCCGATTTCAACACCGTTATGACGTAAAATCGCGTATGCCATCGTCACATGAAAATAAAGGTTCGGGACAATATGGTGATTCAAATACTCATTGCCCGTCATCCATTTGGCTTCCCAACGCGGAGTCGTAATCTTTTTCTCTTTGGCATTATCGAAATCCTTCGCGGTCAATGACTCAAGATAGGCAATTGTGCTTTGGATGCGCTCTCTGACTTCGGGAAGAGTCTTCTCGGTATCGGCGTGGGTCGGAGCATCTTTACCGGTCAAACGTGAAGCGCCCAATTTTGCCGTGTCACACGCGATCTGTACCTGCTTAATGAGTGGGAGCATGTCGGGGGCCAATCGGGATTGAAGCAAGACTTCAAAATCGACTTTTTTCGCCGTTGCAAAAGCCTCGGCCTTCCCGAAGATCGCATGGAGATTGCGTAGCATTTTGGTCGTTTGGGGAATTAAAGGCTCATACATAAGAAAACTCCTTCTGTTTTAAAAAGGCACGATAATTTATTTTGTGGGTTAGGGCAAAGTGTTCTAAGGTCCTTTGTCTCATGTCGTCGCAGAATCTTATTCAAATGCAAAATGGCCATAAGGCCTTCTCTACTCAAATTCTATTTGATGAGGCGACTTTTTCAATTGATGAAGGTGAACATGTCGGCGTCATCGGACCTAATGGCGCCGGCAAGACGACTCTATTTAAAATCCTGACAGACCAACAAGATTTGGATTCAGGAAAAATCGTAAAGTCGCAAAATCTGCGAATGGGTTATCTTTCTCAGCACGACACCTGGGAACCCGAAGAAACCGGCAATAGCTACCTCGAGCGCGTATGCGTACTTCCGATTTGGGAAGTCAAAGCCGCCGGCCGCGGAATGCAGATCACCGAGGAGATTTATTCGAAGCCGATCATGAGCTTGAGCGGCGGCTATCGTATGCGCATAAAGCTCGTCGGACTTCTCGGGATGGATCCAAATCTAATGTTACTCGATGAACCGACGAATTACCTCGATCTTGAAACAACACTTTTATTAGAACGATTTTTGCAGAACTACGAAGGCGCATTTTTATTGATCTCGCATGATCGCGAAGTTTTACGCCGGACCACCGACCACATTCTCGAAGTGGAGAGCGGTGAGATTACGAAATACGCAGGCAACATTGACGATTATTTTGAACAAAAGGAATTGTTGCGATCGCAAATTGAAGCGCAGGCGCAGAACCAGGCAATAAAAAGAAAAGCAGTTATGGATTTCGTGACTCGCTTCGGAGCAAAAGCTTCGAAAGCGAAACAAGCACAAAGTAAATTGAAAACGTTATCTAAAATGGAAGTCATCGAATTTAAAGCCGTACCAATAAAAGCCGGCATCCATATTCCCGACCCGCCTCACGTCGGAAAAACCGTTTTGAAATTGGACGGCGCCCAGTTTGGCTACGGAGATCGGCGGATTCTGCGAGATGTGACTTTAGAAATTAGGCGCGGCGATCACGTCGCCGTTGTTGGCCTGAATGGTGCGGGCAAGTCGACTCTCTTAAAAGGAATTGCTGGGACATTGCCGCCGCTTTCTGGCTCACGCGAACTTGGCTTTCAAGTTGAACTCGCCATTTTTAATCAACATGTGATCGAAGTTTTAGATCCAGAACATACGGTCTACAAGTCTTTGGAGGCCGTCAGCGATCCATCGACGACTCCACAAGATATCCGCGCGATGGCTGGCTCACTTTTGTTTTCAGCTGAACAAATCGAAAAGAAGGTAAAAGTTTTGTCGGGAGGAGAAAAATCCCGCGTATCATTGGGCCGCATTCTATTGCAGAAGGTTCCGTTTTTGCTTCTCGATGAGCCAACCAATCATTTGGATTTCCAAACCGTCGAAGCTCTGACTCAGGCACTAAAGAATTTTAAAGGAACTTTAGTTGTCGTTTCGCATGACCGCGGCTTCATCAAACGTGTCGGCACCAAAATTCTCGAAGTATCTAAAGGTGAAGTTATGCTTTATCCCGGCACTTACGACGAGTACGTGTGGAGTTTGCAGCAAAAGTTAGCTTCAGCTTCCGTCGAGAACGAAACTGTGTACCGAGATGTCGATGGCGGGGATTCGGATGTCGGTGCGCCCATTCGCTCCGGGCATAGTAATGACCGAAACCGCGGCAACGACCGAGGCATGCGCAAGGATCAGGCGAAGCAAGTGCGCGCTCTAGAAAAGAAAATCGAAACTTTGCAGAAGCAACTCGAGAAACATGAGGCGCGAAATCGAGAGCTCAATGATCAAATTCTCGCGCAAACAGGCGATTCGCGTCTGATTATAAAAGAAATGGCCGATAATACCGAAAAAATTCAGTCACTCGAGTCGCAGTGGCTCGAGCTTGAAACCGAGCGCTCGAATTTAACGGCGGAGTAAATTCTACCGCGCCCTGTAAATCACTATTCAGCACAAAATTTTAGACCGATTTAAAGCCCGATGTTCTCTAGAAACGCGAGCTCGTCTGCGGTGAGCTGAAAGTCGTCGATCGTCAGATTATCTTCCATATGTTTCATTTGAGTTGTGCCGGTTAAACAAATCATTCCTAATTGCTGACTAAATTTAAATATCACCTGCGGAATCGTCTTTCGGTATTTCAAAGCCAACGCGCCAACTTTTTCGTCCTGCAATTCAAATTGATTTGCCGTGAGTAGCGAAAACCCCTGATAAAGAATCCCTTCACGCTTACAAATTTCGCGAACTTCGCGATCCCAGCCCAGACGCGCGAAACAACGATTTTGCACAAAACGCGGTTTGACCCGAGCATGTTCGCAAAATGTCATCAGCTGCTGGGGACCCACGTTGGAAACGCCGAGCATTGAAACTTTGCCACCTTCGACTAATGATTCCATCGCCGACCAAGTCTCGTGGTCCTCTTCACCGACTAAAACTCCATACGGGCCATGCAACACATATGAGTCAATATAATCTGTTTGCAAGTGCTCAAGAGAACTTAAAAACGACGCCGCAACTTGCTTTTCAAACGGATGTGAATCGTCATAAGGCTTTCGATGATCTTGCCCTCTTGAATACGTGAACTTTGTTTGAATAAAAAGGTCATCTCGCGAAACCTTCGCATTCAGAAACTTCGCAATTCCCTGCCCAGCCCCCTCTTCAAAATAATGCTTACGCTGGTTGGCTGTGTCGATGGCGCGAAAACCTGCAGTTAAGGCTTCGAACACTAAGTGGGAAGTCTGCTCTTCTTTCCAGGCCGTTCCGTAAAAATATCGGGGAATTTCTTTGGCGCTTCGTTTTGTCATCCAAACCGTCCTTATTTTATGCTAAATAACCATGCTGGAGGTCACAAATGAATAAGATTACGCATCTGTTACTCGCAGCATCGTTAGTTTTTCTCGGGGGCTCGGCTTTAGCTGAATCTGCAACGGTGAAAGGGGCTCAGAAAGATTTTGAGACTTTTAAACAGGAAATGGCCGTTAAGCTTGAGCAAGCACAGGCAAAGTTAGATGAACTTCAGACGAAGGCAAAAGTTAAAGGCTCAAACGTCAAAGAGGAAACCGTAACCGACTTGAGAGTAAACCGAGATAAGCTGAAAGTTCAATATGATGAACTAAAATTTGAAAGTAAATCCCGCTTTCAAAGAATGAAAACGGGCCTCTCAAACTCGATTGATTCACTCAACAACCGAATTCAAAAGGCTCTCAACGACTAAGGCGCCTCTACGACGCTTTTGTATTCTGACTGATATCCTGCGAACAATCGATTTAAGCGGGCCGCTTCTAAATCAAAAGGCGCCCTCTCGGTTTTGTATCGATCAACAGTCGGTTGTAAAGCCAACTGACGCGATCGCAGCTGAGCCAACTCAGTGGTTCGCGCCGCTAAAGTCGCCTCAAGATCTCTTTGGTTCACATTCGAATCGCTAATTATCTTTTCTTGATCTGCTTTATTCTCGTAGGCATCGTCACGCGCAGTCGTCGACCGCGAGAGCGTGTCGGCTGCATTGCGAATGGCTGCCGTTTTTCCCGCCCAATCCACTCGTCGACGATACGATTCAAGATCGACTTCGGCCGATCGTACCGTCGTTTGACTGCTTGCCACATCATTTTGAGCATTTCTCAGATCAATATCCATATTGCGTAAGTCGCGCTGAAGACCGGGAATTACACTGAGCTCTAAGTCGCGTATGCGATACTGAGCGCGGTCCATTTCGCGACGATTTTGATCAAGCTCATCGACTGCGATATCGACTTGACGATTCAGTCGGGATTCTTCGTTTCTAACTTCGTTTTCAATTTGCGAAATCATTCGCTGCAATTCTTGTTGCGACGATTGGACTTGCTGTTGGGCCGCTTGGTACTGTCCGTTGATTTGATAATACGCAGTCTGTGCATTTTGCACTTCGGCTGCTTGCGAGGAGCAATCGGCACCGGCCGTTGCCTGACACTGTGCTAGCGCATTCTGCGCTCGACCCAGCTCCATTTGCGCGTTCGATTCCTGCCCCTGAAGTGCATTCACTTGATTCTGAGCGTTTTGCACTTCATTACGGACTTGTTGAATGCGCGGATTACCGTCGGTACGCCTTCGAATTTCGCTATTGGCGTCGAAACGATCACGATTCATTCGCGCCTGTCGCAATTCGTCCTCTGACTGACGAATACGCCACTGAAGATTGGACATATTATTACGAAGATTGCCTAGTTCATTTTGTGATTCGTTTAATCTCTGGTTTGTTATGGCTATATCGTTTCGAACGCGAGCCAAATGATTCTGAGCATTTCGCAAGTTGTCCTGAGCACTACCGAGAATAGTCGCCAACCTATTATTTTCTGCCTCGTAAGGGGCCCGCGTTGCATTTGCACGATCAAGCACACCTTGGTCGCGAACAACCGTAGCACCAAGGCCCGGGATTGCGGCCGTGACACGCTTGAGTTCAATCTCTGCACTAGTGCGATTTGATTTTTGAGCATTTATCCCGTTTTGCAAACTGGGAATTTCCGTTTGAGTCAAAACCTGTATCCTTGACGTGACCATCGTATATTCGTCGAGCGTCGTTTTGTATCGGGCAA
>JAYTDP010000248.1:0-11481 GCA_043735865.1 Bdellovibrionales bacterium | reverse complement strand
CTCAAGCACCTAAAGCCAATTGGTCGAATGATCAATTTCGAAAACTTGTTCACGCGAAAGTCGACAGCGATAAGCATGTGTTCGCGACGCGCGAAGAGTCCGAAAATTTTTTCAAAGAGTTTCGTCAAAAACTTGTCCCGCAAACTATTATTTTAATGCAAGGAAAAATGGGCACGGGCAAATCCCAAACGGTGAAGTGGTTATGCAACGTCGATGCGAGCTCGAGCCCGTCGTACGCGCTTCATCATTCGTATCGTGATGGAGAGAAAAAATTCGAACATTTCGATCTCGATCGCCTTGAGGGCCAAGACGATCTCGAGTTTATGGGATTTTGGGATATTTTTTCGCAAACCGATGCGGTGATTTTTATCGAATGGCCGGAGCGAGTCGATATCGCGCAACTTCCACTCAACTGGAAAGTGATGACAATCCAAATCGCGACACTTGATGACGGCGAGAAGCGTGAATATACAATTTCAAATTATGCGGCTTTGAGTTGAACCTTGGTCATAAGGTCGACGAACTTCGGTGCGACTCTCTCAGCGATCATGAGAAGCTGAGATTGCTTTTTATTCTTGTCACACTTTAATACCAGCATGCCGATCCAATTACCTTGATGGAAGAGAGGCTGTACGAGTACGGCTTCCGGAAGTGCGCTGAAGCCCCACCCAGTAAAGAAAGCGGTATTTGCAGGGGTATCGACGATGTGGCCCATGTAGGGCATTTTCGTGCGGTAAACGACTCGAAATGCACTTGGCCCGCTCAGATCGATAGCCACCGGTTTCGAAGAAACCCAATGTGAATCCCAAGCCCATGGCTGCAGTCTTTCGTTTTCAATTTTGAGCACCATGGAGCCTTCGAAATCGGCGGCCAATTCGTTGAGTGTCGCTTCGGATTCGAATTGCCCAACGCCGAACTGCGATGACTTTTCGGGTGCCGGTACGCCCGTTGAAGGACGAATCGCCGTGAAAGTACTTTCAGGCACTTCGGGAGTCGAAGTTTCACCTTGTGATGCCGTTTTGGTTAATTCGGCCATGAGCGCTTCCATCGAAGGTTCTGACGGTTGGCTCTTAGTTGCTACGGCTGAACTCGTGAAGCCTTCTGGAATATTTAAATCGATATCCGGAACCACAATTTTGAGTTCGATTCCTTCAATCGCATTCGTCACGACTGGTGTTTTGATGATCGCGCTTAATGCTTCGAATGGATCCGCTTCTTTTTTTGAAAGATTAGCGACCGGAGTTTTAGTCAATTCATCGCGCGGCGGAATCGGAATAGTCGGAGCTGGAGGAAACGCGTTGGTGACGTCAGTTTCAAATGTAATGTCAGGGATTGCGTCATTCGATGCGTGGTTTGCATGAATGCCGTTCCAATATTTTTCGAGATCGGCGGGAGTCGCCAAGACTTGTCGGACTGGGTAACTCCATTCGACGTCGGTCGGCTCAACACAGGCGACGAAGATAACTCCATCCCATTCGTGAACCGGGACAAACTCGCGTGACCAATTCGAAACAGTTTTCAATTTATCGAAGAGAGCCGTGTTCGGCGGCTTTAAGAAAAATTCGCTGCGAAGAATCGCGAGACCGTAGTGATCGCGAGCCCATTCGAGATATCCGTCGACCGGAATACGACCTTCACGAAGGCAATGAAAAGTAACGGACTCTTCGGTCGGGACCGAGGAGCACCATCTCTGATAATCGCTTTCTGGAATACCGAGGGCTTTCACCCAAGGGCGTACTGTCTTCATCATCAGAAGTATCGGAATTCACACTGGCTTTCGTGAGTGCAGTCGCGAATTTTTAAACCGCAAATCCGACGAAGGTCGAGGAATTGGAGATAGCGGCGACCGAGCTTTAACCTCCCTTGTTCGAGTCGACCGTTAACGCTAAGCTAAATTAACTTCGTAGGGGAATCCATCTTTGGTCCGGGCTGTGCAACGTCTCAAATCGATATTTTTATCCGTAATTGGCGCGATTTTCGTGTTTGGTTTTTATGCGTCTGCATTCGACGACGGCCAGCCAATAAAAGTGAAAGCTCCCCCGGCTTCGAAGGCGGTAACTCCATTTACGCTTTTTTTTGACCCGGAAAAAAATGGCGTCATGCTTGAAAAGCAACAAATTGATTACGATCTCTCGAATGAAAATGCATTAAGAGTTGGGCCGTATTTTCTGAATGGCAGCGATGTCGCCATGTATCTCACCAAAGAACATGGCGAGTTTTTCGAGATTGATTTTGGCTTCGAGGCACGACGTCGCATCGGCCCCATGTATGTCACAAGTTTTAAGTGGCCCGTCGACTATCTAGATAACGGGCTGATTGAACTTCAAGACGACAAAGGCGAAGTACTCTGGAAACGCCTGGTCACGGACAAGGATATCAGCGCCTGGAAATCCCTCCTCGAAGAAGAAAAAAATAACGTCAAGATGACGAAAGAGCGTCTGGCGAAGATGCTTGAGGCTCGAAAGGGCAAAGGAAAAGGCATACCAGAGAAGCTCGATATTAATCGGCCGGATTCGGTAAACCCTCTTCATTCGAGAAGTGCATTTGGCTTTGCTTACCGCGGTGTTTATGAATTGCCGATCAATCAGATTGTCGTTCCATTTCGCTTTTGTCTCAGCAAAGACGTCGACGACGGGCGGGTCGGCCTCTGCTCAAAACGTTATCAATTCTTTCGGGAGTATGGGAATTACGGAATCAAGTCTGTATCGGCCGACGTAAGGCCGCGAGTGCTTGTTAATGACAAGCCAGTCACAATGAAGGGGACGGCCGTTTTTCTCGACTATCAGACTCCGATTAAATTTGCGGCCCTATTAAAAAATGGAACCTACTTCGAATTTGTCGCCCGCCCCAAAGAAATCCACCTGGTAGATATTATTGAAAACAAAGCAGATAAAAAAGTGGAGATCACGGGTTATGGCGATGTACCACTGGGTGATGTAGAGAAAGATTTTTTCCAAGAAAATATTTTCCTCGCATTTTTAAATTTTATGCCGACCATCGGGGATATGCGAAAATTTTGGCGTATCACCGTGCCTTCTGCGAATCCGACTATTTATTTAAAGGGTGTTGGAGGAGTTCCATTCCGCCAATCGTTTGTATACCGCGGTTTACCATCCACACTGTCGCGAATGGAGTTGGAAGAGAAAACTCAAAAGGCGACCTACAGTTCTTCACCAAATTTATCCGGTGTGACTTCGGCGGAGGTAAAATTTGCCGACAATGAAGGGCGTGTTAAAAAATCAGCTCCGACATCTTTTGAATGGGATTTTCGAGCGCCTCAAAAAGGCCAAATGAACGTTGACGATGTTGAGATCGCCGAAGGGACTCAAAAATTCAAAGCGTCTTACCAAATTTTTCGCGGATTTCCGGCTGAAATTTCTGCGCGTCTGACCGGAGTTCTATCGACTGATCTCGATTTAATTGTCCTTGGCGAGATCGCGGGCCAATATTGGTTTGAAAAAGTATTAGGCTGGGATAATTATTATTGGAGTAAACTTCGTTGGGGAATGTCGGCAAAATATTTCGATACCGTCATAGTCAAAGAGCCAGAGCATAAAGGTTTTTTAGGAATTAGCGTCGCCAATGTCGATTTGAAATACCGTTTTCAGCCGGGGATCTGGGCTCGCGATCCGTCGGTGGGAGTTATTTTTGCTTCACAAAATGTCAGTTATGATTTTAAACAATCCGATATCGATTTTACTTCCAAAGCGACGTTCTTGGGTGGCGGCCTGTTTTGGGCGCGGTCGATGCCGAGTTTTTTCGATCGCGCGTTTAATATTATTCCTTTCTTGAGATATCCAAAGTGGGTGGATGTTGAGGGGATTCTGTACCCTATTAGTGTTAACCCGGGACAGACTTCGCGGTTTACATTAGCAGTCAATTTTCACGGTAAAATTCAGTGGACGCCCAGTTTCTTTGGCGAGGCCGGATTTGGTTTGAAAAATTTCGCATGGGATGACACGACAATCGGAGATAGCGGCAAAGCCGTCGGATTGGCCGTAGGATACGCTACCATTGGTCTTGGGTTTAATTTCTAACGCTCTGGAAAGAGCTGTAATTCCATGCTATGTCTTCGGCCATGAAACTTCCGTCAACCCAAGCCTTCAACTTGTGGGAGAACGGCCGCAACAGAATCTATCTCGACCATAATGCTACGACGCCACTTGCGGCCCATCTACCTGCCTTTTTAACCCCGCTCTTAGAGCTTTCGGGCAATGCTAGCAGCATCCACCAACATGGACGCGGACCTAAAGCCATCATTCGCGATGCCCGCAATCAGGTCGCCGCGATGGTTGGCGCGAGTCCTCTCGAAATTATTTTTACAGCTGGCGGAAGCGAGTCAAATAATCTCGCAATCAAGGGCTTCTTTGAGTCACTCTTAAAGCAGCACGGCCGAGACGTTTCGAAATGGCCTCGATCTGAATTTATCACGTCAACGGTCGAGCACCCGAGTGTGACCAAGACGTTTTTGTACCTGCGCGAACACGGGGCCACTGTGCATTTTGTAGGTGTCGACCGCAGAGGTTTTCTCGATGTCGAGTCGTACCGAAAACTTTTAAACGAGCGAACCGCTTTCGTTTCTATTATGGCGGCCAATAATGAGACCGGAGCCTTATTTCCAATCAAAGAATTGTGCGAGCATGCCCACCAGGTCGGTGCAAAATTTCATACTGATGCCGTACAGATGCTTGGGAAGCTTCCATTAAATGTGAAAGAGTGGGGAGTTGACTATGCCAGCTTCGCCGCTCACAAATTTTATTCTTTAAAGGGCAGCGGTTGCCTCTTTGCTCGAAAGGGCGCGCCCATTGAAAGTTTAATTCACGGAGGCCGTCAAGAGCGTGGTCGACGCGCGGGCACCGAAAATACTCTCGCGATCGCCAGTTTTGGTGAAATGGCTTTATCAGCGGATTTTGTTTCAGAAAATTCGAATCGAATGCGCGAATTACGAGACGGTTTTGAAAAAGTCGTGCTCGAGAAATTACCTGGCATTCATGTTATGAGCAGCGAAACGTCTCGGCTTCCAAATACTTCGAGTCTCGTCATTGACGGCATCGACGGCGAGAGTCTTCTTATGAATCTCGACATTCAAGGCGTTTCGGTTTCGACCGGCGCCGCCTGCAGTTCGGGCAATCCCGAGCCGTCGCCGATATTGCTGGCGATGGGATTATCGCGACTCGAGGCACAAGGCTCACTAAGGGTGAGCTTGGGTTGGCAGACGACTCCTGAAGAGATGAATTATTTTGTGACAGTGTTGGTAGAGACGGTGACACGTTTACGTACCTTGAGGGAAGAATATTTAAGCACTCACGTTGGTGAGGGGAATTAATGGAAAATTTTGAGCGCAAAAAAAGAGTTCTCGTTGCAATGAGTGGTGGAGTGGACAGCTCTGTCGCCGCCGCTGTCTTAAAGGAACAAGGATATGACGTGATCGGCGTGACGATGCAGGTTTGGGATTACACCCAGACCATGAGTTGCGATGTCGACGAAGGAAACGGCACATGTTGTTCATCGCTCGATGTGGATGACGCACGTGCGGTTGCCGACAAACTCGATATTCCGTTTTACGTGATTAATTGTGAATCGCAGTTTCGCACGACCGTGATCGATAATTTCGTGAAAGATTATTTGGCCGCTCGCACGCCTATTCCATGCGTCAACTGCAATACATTTTTAAAATTCGATCATTTGATTCAAAAGATGAAAGAACTTGATTGCGACTACTTGGCAACGGGTCACTATGCTCAGATTCTGCCCGGCCCCGATGGGCAGCCGCAAATCGTGACGAGTTCCGACGATTGGAAAGATCAGACGTATTTCTTATTCACTTTGAACAAGGATTTGCTGCCGAAACTTATGTTTCCTATCGGAAATTGGGTAAAGCCTGAATTACGGGCTTACGCTGAGAAGGCTGGACTTGCCGTTGCTCGCAAAAAAGATTCCACGGGAATTTGTTTTATCGGAAAAGAGGGATATTCGGCGTTCATTGAGAAAGAAGTTTCAAAATCTGAATTGCGACCTGGGTTAATTCGCAAATTTCCGAGCGGAGAAATTCTCGCGCAACATGACGGTATCCATAAATTTACGATTGGCCAGAGACGCGGTCTCGGCGTTGCGACAGGCGAACCAGCTTATGTTGTGAAAATTGAAGTGAGTGACGAGGGTGGTGCCGTTCCGACTGGTACCGTCTGGCTGGGTGATGAGAAGTATTTGTTTTCGACTGAGTTGTTGGTTGAGCGTCTGAACTGGTTGGATTCGGTTACAGACGGCGAAGTTTTAAAAGTTAAAATTCGATATGCACATAAAGGCTCCGACGCAATTGTCGTTAAACGCGATGATGGAACGGTTATTTTGCGATTCTTTGAACCTCAGCGTTCGGTGACTCCTGGGCAGGCAGCCGTATTTTACCGAGGGAAACAGCTTGTTGGCGGAGGTTGGATCGTGAAGAAATTGGAGTCGGCAGCGGAGATGAATCTTTCGCCGGTTGTGAAATCCATGGATGTGACGGTCGCGGCTTCGACGGATGTCGAAGATCACGACGACATGTTCGCACGAATTTCGACCACGCCATCTGAGGTTTCTCTGAATGTCTGACGTTGTCGTCACTCCATCGCAAATCCTAGTTAAAACCTACGGTTGTAAGGTGAATACCTACGATTCGGGTTTGCTTGAGAAGCGTTTGTCGGGTTTTTACTCGAGCGGAATTGTAAGTGAAGACGCATCGACGATTACGTCGCGACGTCCGATTTTTGTATTGAACACGTGCGCGGTCACGCGTGACGCCACTCAAGAGGCGGTTCGCGAAGTGAAACGCATTCGCGCGAAAAATGCCGACGGCGTTATCGTGGTGACCGGATGCGCGGCGCAAGTTGATACTGAGTCTTTCACGGATATGACTGAAGCTGATTTGATCATCGCCAACTCCCATAAGGCTCACATTGAGTCTATTATTGCGGATTTTTTGGCCGGGCGATCCGACACGAAAGTTTTCAAATCCAATATTTTTAAAAAAGATGATTTTGAACCGGGCGGAGGGAATGAATCTCAACACTCCCGCAGTTTTTTAAAAATTCAAGATGGATGCAATAGTTTTTGTACATTCTGCGTAATTCCTTTTGCCCGAGGGAAAAGTCGAAGTTTGCCGATCGACGAACTCGTCGCTCGCGTAAATGAAATTGAGTCTCAGGGTTTTCGCGAAGTCGTTTTAACCGGTGTACATATTGGCGATTACGAATTTGGTTTGGAGAATTTAGTTGAATCGTTACTTGAGCGCACGACGATGCCTCGATTTCGACTTGGAAGTCTCGAGCCAATTGAATTGTCAGACCGTCTGTTATCGCTATTCGGCAATGATCGCCTATGCCGTCATTTTCACATGAGTATCCAGAGTGCGTCGACTTCTATCTTGCACGGCATGAAGCGTAAGTATGGTTCGGAAGAGGTTGAGTTTGCATTGCGCGCGATTGCAGATCGAGTACCGGGTAGTTTTGTCGGTATGGATGTCATTGCCGGATTCCCGGGCGAGAGTGAAGAGGACTTTCAGGATACGTTTTTGCGATTGAGCGATTTGCCATGGTCTCGCATCCACGTTTTCCCTTATAGCGAGCGGCCCGGTACATATGCTTTGCGGCTAGACGGTAAAGTCGAGGGTGGTTCTCTGCACCGCCGTGCTTCGCGCTTGCGTGAGCTGAGCTTCGACCGGCAGATGCGTGAGTCTGCGGCCCAGGTGGGTATGATTAAGCAGGTGCTTTGGTTGAAGGGTGTGCCGCAGCTGGGTCGCGCCGATAGCGTGGCCACCGGTTCCATTGCAGTTCAAAAAGGATTAGCGAGAGACTATTGGCCGGTGGAAGTGCGAGTGCCGGCCGATTTCATACCCGATTTTGCAGTCGAGTCTTCGGTGCGAATTGTTGGTCGCGAAATGCGTAAAGGCCGGCAGGACGCGGTGCTGTTGGGCGAGATGTTCTGATTGGCCGGTCCGAACGCAATTGACGGATTCGGGGCGCCGCCGCGGCCGCCGATTTAGCTATGGCGAGACATCGGTCATTTTCATTACCGACGTCGGTAGTCGCGCTGCGCAACTTACAATTAAATTTATAAATAATCTTGACGCTTTTTTCGCCTCTCCCGTTCTTCTATAAACAATATTAATTGATGATCAGAGCCCGGGTGTCCGTTTTTTCGCATTTCGTTGCCTGTCGAGATTCTGGCGCCATGAGTGGAGCGCCAATCCATGCCGAGAATGTTAACCAAGAATTCGACTTTGGTCGAAGTCATGAATTTCAAAACCAGTGGTATGTTCTCTGCGGGACAGCGAGAAAGGTTTGAATGAAGAACATAGAATTATTGAGCGCGCAGGAACTTGTTATGGAGACCGAGAATGCCATTAGGCATGAGCGGCGGTGCACGGCCAGAGTCGTAAAGCTTTTTGAAGAAATTTATGTTCGGAAACTCTATCTTGAGAGGGGATTCCCATCGTTGTTTGAAATGGCGACCGTCTATTTCGGCTACTCGGCGAGTGCAGCGCAACGACGGATCAATTCGATGAAGCTGGTCCATGACTTACCCGATCTTGAAAATAAAATTGAATCAGGGGAGTTGTCTCTATCGACGGCCGCGACTCTCCACTCGTTTTTCACAGCCGAGAAAAAAGAACAAAAGATCTATTCGCAATCTGAGAAGTTAAGCGTGATTAAATCGTGCATGAATAAGTCCGCGCGTGAAGTTGAACGTACCCTTGTTACTTTAAGTCCAGACCGCGAAAAACGGGAATCGCTAAAATATACGAGTGAAGAGAGGCTTCGACTGAGTGTTTCGATATCTGAGGAACTTCATAAGAAGATAAATCGGTTGAAAAATATTTGGTCACATTCAAATCCCGACTTGAGCACTGAGATATTATTAGAAAAGGTTATCGAGATGGCCCTGGATAAGGTCGACCCCATTAGAATTAGTCGGCGTTTAGAGGGCAGGAGGAGTGCCCGCGAGCGGGTAGAGACACGAGCATAAAACCAAACGCTATGTGCTCCGCCGCCGAGGTTCGTTCGCTGGCTGCGAGGTCTCCCATTGGGTGCTCGAGGACGCATACTTGTTAAGATCGCGGCTCCGGCGCGTTCACTCTACCTCCCGAATTGCAATATCTCCCTATTGACGCGCCGCCAAGCTTTAAGCTAAAACACCCTCACTATTTGGTTCCAACAACGAAGGAGAACCATTGATTACCTCGTCCACGTCACATCCGCCACAAGGCGGGTCTCATTCTCTCAAAGGCGCTGAACTTCGCAGCCTTTTCGCAAATGCAAACCTGTTCGAGCAAGCCGTCACTCATCGCAGTTTTCATAATGAAAATACCAAAGAGTCGCACGGTCATAATGAACGCTTAGAATTTCTCGGCGACGCCGTCCTTGATCTTGCCGTCAGCGACCTTCTCTACAACGATCTCAACCAGGCCACCGAGGGCGACCTTTCGAAACTTCGAGCCAGCCTGGTGAATGAAGCGGCCCTTTGCGAAATTTCGACCGAACTCGATATTGGTCCGCTCTTAAAATTAGGAAAAGGCGAAACGCAAACGGGCGGCACGACAAAACCTCGCCTGCTCGCATCCGCACTAGAGGCCATCATCGGCGCCCTCTATGTCGACAAAGGCTACATCGAAGCCTCTCAGTTCATCGGCAATATTTTTCGGCACCGTATTGAAACACTCGACCTCGCCATCTTCTTTAAAGAAGATTACAAGACCCGCCTTCAAGAAAAGTTGCAGGAACAGAAAAAGAAAACTCCACATTATGAATTGATTAAAGAAGAAGGTCCCGACCACGAAAAAGTATTTCATGTGGGAGTCGTCGTAGGCACGCACACTCTCGCAGTCGGAACCGGACGAAGTAAAAAACAGGCCGAACAAGATGCGGCTCAAAAAGCATTGGAAATAGAGGATAAAGCATGAAAGCTGGATACGTAGGTTTAGTTGGACTACCCAACGCGGGCAAAAGTACTTTGGTTAACGCCTTCATCGGCGAAAAAGTTTCGATCGTTTCGCGCAAACCGCAGACGACTCGAAAACGCGTTCTCGGAATTCATTCAGACGATCAGTCGCAGATTATTTTCTTAGATGCTCCCGGCAAAGTGAAAGCCGAAAAAGGTTTAAACGCATTCTTAGAAAAAGAATTGGATAGCGTGATCAAAGAGAGCGACATGCTCATCGCGACTCTCAATGTTGACGCCTACAAGATGGAGCCGCTTCTCGACATCATGCAAATGTGCCAAGCATCTAAAAAACCATGGATCGCAGTCATCACCAAAGATGATATGAATCTTATCCACCGCACCGAAAAGCTTCGTGAAGAAGCTCGTGCGATGGGAGTCACGTGCATCATCACTTCAGCCGAAAAACGTCATGATGAACTCCGGGATCTACTTCTCGAGCCGATTCAGTCCCGCCTCCCAGAGCTTCCTAAGCCCTATTACGAAAACGAGATTTTCACGACGCAACCTTCGCGTGAAATTCTGGCTGAAATTGTTCGTGAGCAGTGTTTCGAATACCTCCACCAAGAATTGCCTTACGGCATCGCGGTGAAGGCGATCTCCTTTAAAGAAGAAGACACAATTATTCGCGCGGAAATTGAAATTGTTGTCGCGAAAGAAAGTTACGTCGGAATGGTCGTCGGCCAAGGTGGATCGACTCTAAAACGTATCGGGTCGTCAGCGCGCGTTCATGCAGAGAAATTCTTCGATAAGAAATTTTTCTTGAAGACCAACGTCAAAGTAAAAAAGGATTGGACGAACGACGCCAACTTCATGAAAGAGATGGGTTATGTTGTCTACTAGTGCGAGCACCGTCACTCGAAATAATGTCGCCTTTCGCGTCGCCATCATCGGTCGGCCGAATGTCGGCAAGTCGACGCTTTTTAATATTATTAGCCGCACGCGCAAAGCGGTCGTTAAAAACCAACCGGGCGTGACTCGCGATGTTCAAAGTGAAAAGGCCGATTGGTGGGGAAAGAACTTTGAAATCCTCGACACTGGCGGAATCACAAATCGCATCGACGATTTTTCTCCGCTCATCTTAAAACAAGTCTTAGAAGCCGTTGGCCGCGTCGATCTCATCGTCGCCGTTATGGATGGCCGCGCCGGACTGTGTTCGGAAGACCGCGATATTGTACGAATTGCGAAAGAGAGCGGTCGCCCATTTTTCGTCGTGATCAATAAAGTCGACCGCGAACACGATGCCGATTTGCTGAAAGCGGAATTTTACGAATTGGGAGTCGATCTCATCCACACGAGCTTCGAGCAACGTGTCCATGTCGACGTCGTTATCGAGAAGATCCTCTCCTATATCCCGGCAGAAACCGCGAAATTGCGCGAAGGCATCCGGTTTGCCATCATGGGTAAGCCAAATGTGGGGAAGAGCTCTCTCGCCAACGCGATTTTAAAAGAAGATCGCATGATCGTGTCGCCGATCGCCGGGACAACGGTCGATGCAATCGAAGA
>JAYTDP010000247.1:0-20116 GCA_043735865.1 Bdellovibrionales bacterium | reverse complement strand
GTCTTCCAACATCGTGGTAAAGATCTCATTCTTGTCGATACCGCAGGGTTACGTCGACAAGGTCGTCGTATGTCGAAAGGTGACGACGTTGAGATTCTTTCGGCCTACAAAACCCAAGATGCGATTTACGAAGCGGATGTTGTTCTTTTGGTTATCGATGCACAACAGGGCCCGACGGAGCACGATGCGCGCTTGATTGGTAAAGCCTACGAAAAATTTAAAACCGTAATTCTCGTGGCGAACAAATCGGATCTGGCCCGGGAAGAACACGAGAAGTATCGCAAGTTCTTCCAAGAGAAACTAGCTTTTGAATTTCATTTCGTCGACGACGTGCCGCTCGTATTTACCAGTGCAACCCGCGAAGAGGGCGTCACCGAACTCCTCGACAAAATTGTCGAGATGGCCGGCAAACTTGAGCTTAAAATTACGACCTCAAAGTTGAATGACTTTTTCTATCAGACGATTCGCCAGGCGCCGGCACCGGTATTTGGTAACACGAACGTGAAGTTTTATTACATCACGCAAACCGAACAAAAACCGCCGAGTTTTATTGCGTTCGCGAATCACCCTGAAGGTGTCACGGCTAGTTACCGGCGATTCCTCATCAAGCGTATTCAAAAAAATTGGGGCCTCGAAGGGGTTCCGATTCGCGTCTTCGTCATGAAAAGCGGAGGCGACTAATTTGAAGCGTGGAGTCTGGGGCACGCGCCTCGGCTTTTATATGGCCGCGATCGGCGCGGCATTCGGTCTGGGAAGTCTCTGGCGTTTTCCGTACGTTGTTCATGAAAACGGCGGCGGCGCATTCGTCTTTATCTATTTCATAATTTTGACTCTGATTGGAATCCCATTGCTAGTGGGCGATTTGCTCATCGGCAAACTAACCAAAAGAAGCACGATTTCGGCCATGCGGCAGATTTCTGCGCAACAGACGGCGAGTGGAAATCTAAAAACATTCCAGCGAAAATTTCGATGGTTGATCGCGATGATATCAGTCGTCGTTTGTATTTTTATCGTCGGATATTATTCTGTTGTCTCAGGGTGGGTTCTTCATTATCTCGTCCATTTCGCGACGATGCCTTTTGTTGATGTTAGCGATAAGACCGGTGACCTAATGACTGCCTTACGTGAGCGGGGACTGCTTCAGGTTCTGCTCGCTTCAGTGCATCTCATCTTGGTAGTTGTGATAGTCGGCAAAGATTTTGAGGAGGGCGTTGAGCGTTTTGTCGGTTACGTTATGCCCGTTTTCGTTTTCGCACTCTTATTTCTCCTCTACCAAGTTCGAAACCTTGAAAGTGTGAATGAGGCGGTTCGATTTTTTCTTTACCCAGATTTTACCAAACTGAATCTTAATTCTCTCGGCGCCGCCGTCGGTCACGTCTGCTTCACTCTCAGCATCGGATTCGGCGCGATGGTCACTTTCGGATCTTATTTAAAAGACGAAGCGCGAGTGCCAGCGACTGGTTTTCGTGTCGCACTCATGGATGGCCTGACAACCGTCATTGCAGGTCTTCTTGTATTTCCCCTCGTATTCGCGAGTCCGTCGAATGCCAGCGGGCCCGAGCTTTTATTTCAAACGGTCCCGAATTTTTTTGTGCAAAGTGATGGCGGAAAAGTTTTTGGTCTCGTTTTCTTTGCTTGTCTTTATTTGGCCGCTTTCGGGGCTTCCTTAAGTTTGATTGAAACCGTGGTCGCAAATCTGATCGACGTCTTTCGTCTCGAGCGTTCGACGGCGGCTTGGATTGCCGGTCTCGTTTGTTTTCTAACCGCGGTGCCCGCGGCTCTGGGGCCCAACGTGCTCGCGCGCTATGCAATTGGCGATCAGAATATCCTTGAGATCATGGATAAAACTTTGGTGAACTGGTTCCTGCCGCTCGTGGCATTGGCGATGAGTGTTGTTGCACGTACGCGATTAAATGAAAAAGTTCGCAGCGATGAATTCATTACCGAAAATGATTCGGGCTCGGAAATTCTTTACGACCAATGGTTGTTTTTGATTAAGTGGGTTGTCCCGCCGGTGATTTTGGCGGGACTTATTCTTCAGATTATTGCGCTATTCAGAGACTAGCTTTAGAAATTCACGCCCAGGATCGCACTCAGGATCACGAAATTACCATCCGCGAATTGGCCTGTGGCCGAACCGCCGACTTTCGCTCCGATGTCGATGCCTTCGTCTTTAAAGTTCACAACTTGATAAAGTGCCTGGGCTCCGAAATACATTTTATTTCGCATCATCGGAAATTCGATGCCCGTACCGATATCAAAACCAATTGCTTTGTCGCTGACGTAATCGGCAATCCCTTCGATGCTCGCATCGCGGCTGACGGATGAAAGTCCGAAAATAAAATAAGGATTAACCGCGGCTAAACCCTTAGTTACGTTCTGAGTGTTAACGTAATACTTGATGTCTGCGCTGATGGCACTGATGTCGGCATTTCCGTTGAATTTGGTAGTGCCGCCGTCGAGAACCATCGCGTGAGACGCGGTAAAATAGCCAAACTGAAGTGCAAAGCGAAGGTCGAAGAAATAGCTCAAATAGAGTCCGAAGCCGATATCGTCTTTATAGACGTCGCCCATTCCTTCGGTAAAAATGCGTTCGCCGACGTTAAGCCCGACGGTTAAAAAGCGCCCGTTGCGAAAGAAATTGATATCAGCCTCTTCCTCGCCGGCCTCTTCGTATTCGCTATAATCGATGAATGGGTCATAGGCGTCTTCATCCTGCGCACGAGCATGGTGAGGAGTGAAGCTGAGAGCAACGACGGCAACTAAAGCCCATAACGTCTTATTTTGAGACACGGATATCCCCCCGGATACAGTATTTTAGGAGCAAAAGGCTCGCCAGGTAAAAGCAATTCTGTTCCAGCTGACACAATAAATCCGTCTACCCTCTAGTCAGACGCCATCCAGTTGACTCATCCCGTAATAATAGGGAGTTGCCTCGACCAAATCCGACCCGCTTGGTAAAAGAAAATGGACCCCAAAAAGGAGCGAAAGTGGCCATTGATTATAAACAGGCCGGCGTTGACATCGTAGCTGGTGACGCCCTTGTGAATTGGCTCCAAACGTCTTCGAACAATAAGAAAAAAGACAAACGGATCGTCGGCGGAATCGGCGGCTTTGCAGCACTTTTCCGAGCCGATTTTCGAAAGATGAAATCGCCCTGTCTTGTGAGCTCTACCGACGGTGTCGGAACCAAAGTTCTCTTAGCCAGTCACTTCAATCAATATGATGGTGTAGGGCAAGATCTTGTCGCCATGTGTGTGAACGATCTATTATGTGTCGGCGCGGACCCTCTTTTTTTTCTCGATTATTACGCCTGCGGTAAGCTTGACCTTAAAAATGCTCAACAATTCTTAAGCGGAGTTCGTCGCGCGTGCGCCGAAGTCGATTGCTCGCTGATCGGTGGCGAGACGGCCGAGATGCCCGGTGTATATAAGCCTGAAGACTTTGACTGCGCTGGATTTGCCGTTGGTGTCGTAGACGAACCAAAGGCACTGGGTGCTCACAAAGTGAAAGTCGGGGATGTCGTTATCGGCGTGCCGAGTTCGGGTTTTCATTCGAACGGTTTTTCTTTGCTCAGAAAAGTTTTCGAAAAAGATTTAGATCAATGGCGCGACAAATTAATGGTACCCACGGCTCTTTACGGCAAGCTCGTAAAAAATCTTCGCAAAAATGTGAAGGGCCTTAAAGCGTGCGCCAACATCACCGGTGGAGGATTAGAAAATATTCCTCGCGTTCTTCCGAATGGCACAACTGTGGCGATCGAACCTTGGTTTGTGCCAGCGCCTTTCAAAGTTGTGAAAGAGCGAACGGGAATGTCTTGGGAGAAAATGCTCGTGACTCTGAACTGCGGGCTCGGATTCGCGGTCATCGTCGAAGCCAAAGACTCTTTGAAAGCGCAAAAAATCGTGGCGAAAGAAATGGGTTCAAGTTGTGTCCTCGGTGTCGTAGCCAAACAGGCTGGCCCCGCAAAATTAGTTTTAAAGCAAGAGGCGACTTTTACGGTCGACTACCAAAAATTTGAAAGAGTAAACCTTGGAAACGCGTAGCGAAGCCGTCGTCGTCTCAGTTTTTGGTCGTGGACATTGGCTGGCAACCGAACTTGCGGCTATGGGTCTCGAGACGGTGCTTGTGGATTTATCAGATCAGCTAGGTCATTGGGCGCCCGAAGATTGGGAAGGCCCGTTTGGCGTTTTCCAAAGTGAAACTTTGCCGCCGTCCTTTATGACTCGTCTCCATGAAGAAGATTATTTCGATGGAGTCGATGACGGGTTCACGGTTTGGCTAAAAAGCGGCCCGGTCGATTTCTTAGGTCCTCATTCGAACTACCTCTTAGAAAAAGCCCGCGTCAGCGCTGAACAGCAAGTGTACTTGCATAAATACGAACAGATGACCCTAAAAGATATTGAGAAAGCGAAAGCATATTATCGGCGTCAGTCCTTTCAAGACACGTGGATCTTAAATTTAGCGCACGTTCTTGGCTCAAACCGCCATTACAGCAATTCCGAAGGCCTCGATTCTCCTCGGCCGCTTCCGGTGTTTTCGACGCATTCTATTCGTCGCGTGAGCCGCAAAGGGTTTGACCGGTCCCTCGACTGGGTCGCGAGCAAAAAAGTCAAAGTATTGAAAAAAGCCAAAGTGCGCGATTTTTCTTTAGTCGGTAAATCGATCCAATCCCTCGAAATCGAATCTTCCGATTGGTCGGGCGCACTGATAAGCGACCAATTTACCTGGGGCCTCTCAAGCGCAGAAACGGCACATGTTTTCAAAAAAGCTTTGGTCGAATTTTTCTCCGACGTCGCCGTCGATGCCGGGTGGAGTTGGATCCGCTATCGATTTCACTTGGTGAATTCAAATCTTATCACCGCCATTCCAAAGCGTTTTGTGATGATAGAGGACGCCGATTTGTCCTGGACGCACTCGAATGCGGCATTTGTGCAAAAAACTTCAAATGAAAATGAGTTCGACGTTTGGGTGAAGATTCCTTCGGCCCACCGATTCCATAAAGAGTACCTCATCAAAATCGAGAAAGAATTGGCTTCGTATCTGTCCGCGAGAATCCCGGGCTCGGCACCGCAAGTAAGGGCTCTCCCGCAGGAGAGTCAGTATGATGGGGCCACTCTCGGCCCATCGCGATTTCCGGTCTACGAAGTTTCCGAGCTGGCTCGCGTCCAGCGTAAGAATTTTCAGAATCTGCATTTTGACGGCCCTGAAATGTGGGATCTCCTCGATTGGAACGGCCAATTCGCCCGTCAAAATGAAATTTTAAGCACAATCCGAAATTGGAAGTTTGAACGAGATCAAAAACGAGCGAAACTTGAAGCGCAGGCCGAGAGTCGTCGTTCCAGACAAAGGAATACCGAAGAATGATAGCGCGCTACACCCGAGAGGCCATGGGTCGTATCTGGTCTGACGAAAATAAATTCTCAAAACTTCTCGAAGTTGAGATTGCCGTCGCGAAATCTCAAGCCGACCTCAAGATTATTCCCGCTGCAGCAGCGGCGGCGATTTCGCGAAACGGTGCTTTTAAAGTGAAGCGGATTCTCGAGATCGAAAAATCAACGAAGCATGATGTGATCGCGTTTGTTTCAAACGTGGCAGAAAATGTGGGCCCACACGGAAAGTTCGTCCACTACGGCCTCACATCTTCAGATGTTCTGGATACCGCTCTGAGTTTGCAAATTCGTGACGCCAGCGACGAACTAGCTGTCGGACTGGATCGCCTCGAAAAGGCATTGGCTATAAAAACTCAAAAGCATGTCAAAACTCTATGCGCTGGTCGTACCCACGGCATGCATGCAGAAGTAACCAGCTTCGGCGTGAAGTTGGCAGGCTTCTTTTCTGAATTGCGCCGGGCGCGGACTCGCTATGAAACTGCGGCAGATGAATGCAACATCGGAAAGCTATCCGGCGCGGTCGGGACCTTCTCGTCCCTCGACATGCGAGTCGAAGCATTGGTTTGTAAGCGCTTAAAATTAAACTTTGAACCCGTCGCGACCCAAGTCATTCCACGTGATCGGCATGCGGCTTTGATGAACGCCTTGGCTTTGATCGGTGCGTTTATAGAACGTTTGTCGGTGGAGTTGAGGCATTTGCAGCGGACCGAAGTCGGCGAGGTGTCGGAAAAATTCTCCAGCGGCCAAAAAGGTTCGAGTGCCATGCCACATAAAAAAAATCCGATTTCGGCCGAAAATTTAACGGGCGTTGCACGTTTGCTCCGCGCCTATGCGGGGGCCTCGATGGAGAATGTGGCTCTCTGGCATGAGCGCGACATTAGCCACTCGAGCGTTGAGCGAGTCATATTTCCAGACGCGTTTATCATTGCGGACTATGCCATCAACCGAATGGCTGAACTCATTGAGGGCCTTGAGGTGAATGCGGAGCGCATGCGTGAGAATATGGAGCTCTCGCAGGGCAGCCTCTTCAGCTCGCTGTTACTTCTGGCTTTGGTGCGAAAGGGATTGAGTCGTGAAGAGGCTTATAAGATCGTTCAAGAAAATGCGCATTCCTTAAAGAAAAACGAAACGTTGGTTTTAAAACTGAGCCAAGATGCGCGAGTCAAACCGCTCCTGTCGAAAAAAGAATTGCTTCAGGTCTGTTCAGAAAAAGTTTTAGCCGATCGATTTCAAAAAATTATTAAGAGAGTGAAGGGGATATAGATGCTAACTTTTTCTAAAGGCGACTTGCTCTACGAGGGGAAAGCCAAACGCGTTTATGCCGTTAAAGATGAACTTAATTTTGTGTGGCTGGAGTTTAAAAATAGTCTGACCGCTTTCAATGCTTTAAAAAAAGGCGAATTTGAAGGCAAAGGGACTTTGAATCGAAATATTGCTTCGATCATTTTCCGCCAACTTAAAAAAAATGATATTCCAAGTCACTGGATCTCCGATATTGGCGATAACGAAATGGTCTGTCAGAAATTACAGATGGTCCCGCTGGAAGTTGTAATGAGAAACAAAATGGCGGGGAGCTTGTCGAAAAAGTTCGGTCTTGAGGAAGGCACGCCTCTGAAAGAGCCGCTTCTCGAACTTTATTATAAGAACGATGCGCTTCAAGATCCTTTTATCTCTGACGACCAGGCACTGCTGCTCGATTTCATCGAATCCCGCACTGCACTTGAAGTTATCAAAGCTCAATCAATGAAGATCAATCAGGTTTTGCGGGAGCTTTTTCGCACCATCGAAATCGAACTTATCGATTTCAAAATTGAATTCGGCCGCGACCGCACCGGACAATTTGTTTTGGCCGATGAAATCAGTCCCGACAGCTGTCGACTGTGGGATATGAAAACGCACGAGAAGCTCGATAAAGATCGCTTTCGTCGCGATCTCGGCAAAATTAAAGAGAGCTATGAAGAAGTTTGGAATCGCTTGAGCAAAAAGGAGCGCGTATGAAGATTGGAGTTAAGATCCTGCCGAAAAAGGAAGTTCTCGATAGCCAAGGCCGCGCGGTTGAGAAAATTCTCAACTCCCACGGGCAAAAAGTTGATGGCTGCCGAGTTGGGCGCTATGTCGTCCTCGATATTGACGAGTCGAACAAAGATTCGGCAGTTGCAAAGGCACAGAAAATGGCAGAATTCGTTTTACATAATCCTTTGATCGAATCTTACGAGCTGGAAGTGCTATGAGTTCCAAGAAGGTCGGAGTCGTTCGATTCTTAGGCACCAACTGTGATTACGATGTTTTTGAAGCCATCAAAGCGGTGGGTCTCGAACCGGAATGGCTATGGTTTCAAGATCAGTTTCAAGTCGACAAATACCGCGCACTGATGCTGCCCGGAGGTTTTAGTTATGGCGATTACCTTCGCTGCGGAGCCCTCGCGGCTCGCGCACCCGTCATGAAGAGTGTGCGTGAAGCGGCATCAAAAGGATTGCCGGTCCTCGGTATCTGCAATGGATTTCAAATTTTGTGTGAAGCGAATTTACTCCCAGGTGTTTTGGTTCAGAACAGTCATCTGCGTTTTGTCGACAAGTGGGTCGATTTGCATTTGCGCCATGCAAGTCCGCATTTTGCGGGACGATCGATTGAGCGACCCCACTTGCCCGTCGCCCATGGTGATGGACGCTACGTTCTTGAGCAAGACGAAGTGAAGCAGCTATTTGACGATGAGCAAGTTTGGTTTTGCTATGATAAAAATCCCAATGGTTCAGTCGACGATATTGCAGGAGTCATGAATTCTCAAAAAAATGTCGCAGCCCTCATGCCTCATCCGGAACGCGCTATGCAAAAGTGGATGGGCAGCGCTGACGGCCGCGTGTTCTTTGAATCTTTAAGTTAAGGAAGTCTCTCGACATGGAATTTGCAAAAAAATTAAAGCACTACCGAATTTCGGAAACGGAACATAAGCTCATTACCGAAAAACTGGGCCGGCCGCCAGAAGGTCTCGAGTGGCCGCTTTTTTCTGCGCTTTGGAGTGAACACTGCAGTTACAAAAGCTCGAAAGTTCACTTGAGAAAGTTCTTCGGTAAAAACGAACGCGTCGTTACTTCCAGCGGTGAAAATGCCGGAGTCATCGACCTCGGCGAGGGTGAGCGCGTCGCTTTTAAGATGGAAAGTCACAATCATCCTTCTTTCATCGAACCATATCAAGGCGCTGCAACGGGCGTGGGTGGAATCTTGCGTGACATTTTCACCATGGGTGCGCGGCCCATTTTACTTTCGAATTATTTGTGCTTTGGCGAGCCGAAAGCCGCTCGGATGTCGTCGATTGTTGACGGCGTTGTTCGCGGAATTAGCGGCTATGGTAATTGTGTCGGTGTGCCGAATATTTCGGGGCAGACGGAGTTCCACACTTCGTACAATAAAAATGTGTTGGTGAATGCATTGGCTCTCGGGCTTTTCCGGCCGGGTGAGGATATTTATCTCTCGCAAGCCAAAGGCATCGGCAATCTTGTCGTTTACGTCGGAGCAAAAACAGGCAAGGACGGGGTCCATGGCGCGTCTATGGCGAGTGAGTCCTTCGACGATAAAAGTGAATCAAAAAAACCGACCATTCAAAAAGGCGATCCATTTTTTGAAAAGCTTCTCATCGAATCTTGCATTGAAGTCATGCATTCGGGCCTCGTTGTTGCAATTCAGGATATGGGCGCTGCTGGACTGACTTCGTCGTCATTCGAAATGGCAGCCAAGGGCGCGATTGGCATGCACATGCATCTTGATCGTGTTCCTCTCCGCGATTCTTCCATGACTCCAGAAGAGATTTTGTTATCCGAAAGCCAAGAGCGCATGCTTCTCGTGTGTGAGCCGAAAAATCTCGCTGCCATTCAAAAGATTTTCCGCAAATGGGATCTCGATGCAGAAGCGATCGGCGAACTAACGAAGGGCCCCGACATCGAATTATTTTGGCACAATGAAGTCCTGTGCAAAATCGATCCTAAAATTTTAGTTGATGAAGCTCCGAAATACGAACGTCCGTACTCACCGTGGAAACCGAAAAATAAAGTCGAGGACATTTCAAAATACCGCGAAAATGTGGATGCATCGGCGAAGCTTCTTGAAATACTCGCAGATTATCGCGGGACTTCTCGTCGTTGGATTTACGAGCAGTATGACCAGCGTGTGGGTGCGCGTACACGACGTGATTGTAGTGATTCAGTTGGCATAGTGAAGCTTCCCGATTCTGGCCGGTTGCTGGGTATGGTTTTAGGTTGTCGCCCGCACTGGATGCGCGTCGATGCCTCTGTTGGGGCAACTGATGCGGTCGCTTACCCTTCGCTCGAGCTTTCAGCGAAAGGCTTCTTGCCACTAGCGGTGACCGATTGTTTGAATTTTGGAAATCCCGAGAATTCGGCCATAATGAGTGAGTTCGTAACGAGTGTTGAAAGTTTATCGGCGCAGTGCTTGGCCCTCAATACGCCAGTCATCAGCGGCAACGTAAGTCTCTACAATGAAACATTGGGAGAAAGCATTACTTCAACTCCAGCAACTGGAGTTGTGGGGCTACGCGAGAATACTCCCGATGATCAAGATCTTCCTCGATCTGAGTTCGTGAATGTTGGCGACGACATCTTTATTGTTTCGATGGCGGGAGTTCAATCGAACGGCCGATTGAACGAACTCTTAAAAAAGCCAGCCGTCTTTTCGGGCGACCTTGATACGAAAACGGTTGCGGAATTCTGCGGCCTTATTCGCCATCTGGCCTTAGTCAATGGGGTCAATAGCTCGAGGTGCGTCGGCCAATTCGGTTTAGCATACGCCTTAGCTCGCATGACAGTCGGAGGCCGCGGTGCTGAAGTCAAAATCGATCGCGCCGGATTATTCGACGAAAATCTCTACGAAGTGGTATTCTCTCTTTCACCGACGGCGTCGACAGAGTTTCAGCGCATTTTCTCATCTCTCTCGGCAAACCGGTCATTTAAGTTAGAGCGGGCAGGCGTTGTTCGCGGAACCGATTTAATTGTGAACGACAAATTAAAGGTTCCGGTTAAGAAAATCGTCGACACGTATTTTAACAGTTGGGAGAAAAATTTTGAATTCATGGCGTGAGGAATGTGCCGTCTTTGGAGTGTGGAATGACCCAGAAGCCGCTCGAATGGCGTACTTGGGTCTCTATGCTCAACAGCATCGCGGTCAGGAATCCACAGGAATCGTGACGGCCGAGAACGGGCATCACCATCACCATAAGGGTCTCGGCCTCGTCGGTGACGTTTATCTCGAAGAAGATCTGGTCAAATTAAGAGGGCTGGCTGCTCTCGGCCATAATCGGTATTCGACAACCGGCGGAAATCTTCTCACTAATGCGCAACCACTCACTGCGACTCTGATGAGCGGGCCAGTGGCGCTCGCACACAATGGAAATATCGTTAACACGGGCCCAATACGTGAAGAATTAATTTCGAAGGGCGCTATTTTTCAAGGTACGAACGATACCGAAGTCATTCTCCACATGCTCGCGCGCCATCCGAAAACGGACATCGTCGAGTGTTTGAAGGATATCCTTCCGCAACTTGAAGGAGCTTTCAGTCTCGTCATTCTCACTCACGACAAGATGATCGCCGCTCGCGACAGCTACGGATTTCGGCCTCTTGTTCTGGGCAATCGCGACTGCGAAGACGGAAGTTTCTCGACGGTGCTCGCTTCAGAAACCTGCGCTTTCGATTTGATTGGCGCTCGTTACCAACGCGAAATCGAGCCCGGCGAAATCTGGTGGGTCGATCGCGATGGCGAACACACGTCTCGTTTTGCTCCGCCGAAAAAAGAAACCGCTCATTGTGTTTTCGAACATGTTTACTTCGCGCGACCGGATTCGTTAGTGTTCGGTCAGAGCGTTTACGAATCGAGGCGCCAAATGGGCCGCGAGCTGGCTATCGAAAGTCCGGCGCCGAATGCCGATATCGTAATACCGGTTCCTGACAGCGGCGTGCCCGCAGCTCTTGGATACTCTCAGCAAAGTGGTGTCCCGTTTGAAATGGGAATCATCCGTAATCATTATATCGGGCGAACTTTTATTCAGCCGACGCAGTCGATCCGCAACTTCGGTGTCAAAATTAAATTGAATCCTCAAACGCATGTCCTAAAGGGCAAGAGTGTCGTGGTGATTGATGATTCGATTGTGCGAGGGACAACGTCGAAGAAAATTATCGGTCTCATTCGTGCGGCAGGGGCCCGTGAGATTCATTTTCGAATTGCGGCACCTCCAACCACCGGTCCTTGCTTCTACGGGGTGGATACGCCTTCTCGGTCGCAACTGATCGCTTCGCATAAAAGCATAGAAGAAATTCGGCAGTTCATCGGCGCGGACACTTTGGCGTACTTAAGCGTTGAAGGACTGAAAAAATCGGCCGACGCCACGAAAGAGCGCCACTATTGTTCCGCTTGTTTCGACGGAAATTATCCGACAGAATTGTTTGGACTCGATAAAGAAAAAAATCAGGGGCAATAAATTGACGACAAAAAAACGTTTCGCGGTTGCCTCCAAAGGCGCATCTAAATCTTCTTGGACCCCATTAAAACCGGGTGACGTGATCGACGTGATTGCACCTGGCTCCCGCACGTCGGGCGAAGAACTTTATAATGGTCTCAAATTTCTCGAGGCGAGCGGATTTAAAATTCGAGCAAGTAAAAATATTTTTGGTAACGATACTATTTGCGCAAATACCGACGAAGAGCGTTTGCGTCAGTTGCAGCACGCTCTCTATTCGCCGGACTCGAAAGCAGTTTGGTGTGTACGGGGAGGTTACGGAGCCATTCGACTATCGGCTGAAATGGCCAAGTGGAAAGCGCCTAAAACTTCAAAATTACTTATTGGTTACAGCGACGTCTCGACGATTCATCAATTTTTAAATCAGTTCTGGAAATGGCCGAGCCTTCATGGGCCCTTACTCGATCGTTTGGGTTGTGGCGAAGTGCCGCCGAACCACGTAGCCGAATTAAAATCACTCTTAATGGGTCAAGTAACAGACGTTCAGTTTTCTGATCTTATTCCGATGAACCGTGCGGCAATGAAGAAGCAAACGATTTCGGCTCCAGTATACGGCGGAAACCTCATGGTGCTGGGTTCTGTTCTTGGAACACCTTTGCAAAAAAATCCGTCAGGAATTTTGTTTTTCGAAGAGCGCGGTGAGCGCGGTTACCGTGTTGATCGACTACTCATGCAGATGGAGTTGGCAGGAATGTTCAAAGCGGCAAAGGCCGTCGTCTTGGGCGATTTTATCGGCGGACTTGAGCCCGACGGCACTGACATGGTATCTCCGATTTTAGCGAGATTTGCCGAGCGCATGAGCATCCCCGTATTTAGCGGTGTGCCCGCGGGCCATGGCGACACTCAGCGACCAGTCTTCTTTAATACCTCCGCAGTCTTGAAATGCGGCGATCAAGGCGTGCTGACGATTTCGAGTGGTGCGAAAGTTGGACCTGTTGCAAAGCCCAAGGGCAAGCGCGCGTGACGGCTTACGAGAAAGCGTTGTTAGCTAAAATCAATAACGCCGTCGATGGCCGTTTGAGCGACTATACGCCGAGCCTCGTGCTCAGCGTCTATTCTAAAGGTAAAAAGAAAGCCGAGCTTCGTCTTGGCGACCACAAAAAATATTACGACATTGCGTCTCTGACAAAACCGATCTTCACCGTCTCTACATTTATGCGTTTTGTTGACGAAGATAAATTAACGGTTAATTCGAGTGCGCGCGAGTTTTTGGATTGGTGGCCACACCGGACCATTCGCATTCGCGATTTGCTGTCGCACACTTCGGGTTTACCTTGGTGGGCTCCATTTCATGAACTTTACGGCAAGAGCACGCCGGAACAATTTCGTACAAATCTTCGCGGGTACTTTGAAAAGGTAAAGCTTGGCCCCAAGGGCAAAGCGGTTTATTCGGATCTCGATATTATTTTACTGGGTTTTGTGGCTGAAGCAGTCGAACGCACCGATTTGTTGAGCGTTTGGGAATCCACTTCTGAAAATTGGGGACTTGAAGGTTTTCATTTTAATCCGGGTAATAAGCCGGTCCACCCTCGAAGCGAGTACGCTCCTACCGAAAAATGTCCGTGGCGAAAAAAAGTTTTGCAAGGTGAAGTTCACGATGACAATACGTGGGCGATGGGCGGAGTGAGCTCTCACGCCGGATTGTTCGGTAGTCTCGATGATGTAACCGGCTGGGGATTATTGTTGCGTAAAGCATGGCTTAACAAAAAGGGGAGTGAACTTGCCAGCCACTCAACTGCAAAACTTTTTTGCAGACGTGCAATTCCGCAGAAGGCAGGGGACTGGGCTCTGGGTCTTACGATGCCGAGTAAAGAAGGCTCGACGGCCGGTCGCAAATTTTCATCTCTAAGTGTTGGTCATACGGGCTTTACCGGCACATCATTATGGCTTGATCCAAAACGAGATTTGCTTGTTACAATTTTAGCGAATCGCGTCTATCCGACTCGCGATAATTTGAAGTTTCGTAGTTTACGACCTCTTATTCACGATTTTGCCGTCGAGTTGCTTTAGTCGTGTTAACTGAGTGCTGCGCGCCTCACGTCTAGAGTTTTCTTAGCTCACAAATAAGCGACCAAAGGTCCAAATTAAATTGCGATTTTGACCGATACGATTATGTGCGAAGTCACAGAATTATGCCTTTTTTTATTTTGCTTTTTTTCTCGCTGTTTATTGCAGTGGGATGCGGGCCCAAATTTGGTCCTGGTGCTTCGTCTTCAAATTCGAGTTCAGGCGATGGTTCTGCGCAGGGTTTGCCAGGTGGTGATCCCGGCACCCCTCCCGGTGGTGGCGTTGGCTCGGGTGATCTCGGCATTTGCGGCCCGCTCCCATTTGACAACGTCGTATGGCCAATTGATCTCACGTTTGCCGGGCGTCGCGCATTTGCGACATCACTGAATATCACAGGGTCTTTTGAAGGAGATCGCCTGTGGAGCACCATAGCTGACAACTCGGATGGGCAGGGCGTAAGTCTGGGACTTCTGCAGCAAAATTTGGGGCAAGGGACTTTGCAACCTTTGCTCATTCGGATTCGCGACGAAAACCCGAAACTCCTGACGCAGCTTTTCACTGCCGCCGACCGAACAAGCCTTTTGCAAATGCTTTCGGCGTGGGAGGGCACGATTGGTCCGACAAGCATAGAGGGCGACCAGAATTCTGAGCATGAACTTTTCCCAGACCGCGAAGTGCTTTCTCGACTCGATGGCACTTCAGTATTTTTTGAACCGCGCTTAATCACACGAAATTCTGCTTCAGTTGAGTGGGCTAAAAAGACTCTCTATTTGAACCGTAATTTTATTTTGCGATGGAAAAAATCATTAACTGATTTAGCGAATAGCGCCCCGTACCGATCTCTGCAAATTGAAAAGGCGCGGAACTTATTTGATTTGTCCGAAGATTATTTTTCCGCTTTCAAGTTTCATGAGCAACGCTTCTTTTTTCTCATGTTTGATTTCGTCGTACAAAACGGCGGTTTTAATTTAAGCCAAAAGAGAATGTATGATGCTTTTGTAAAAGCAAATCCAACTGCAAGCGAAACCCTAAGAGCAAAAAAACTTCTTGAGCTTCGCCTAACGGGTGTGCTCACCCGATATCGCGCCGACGTACGTGCTCGGAAAACGACAATCATCGATAGTGTCGGCACGGTTCACGGACAGCGCCGCAATCTCCCGAAAGAAAATTGCTACGTGCCAAACGAAGTTCTGACGTCAGTCGGTCAGTAAGGGAACGGGCCGGTGTCGGCCGGATTCAAGAGAGCTCGGTAAACCGTCATATTTTTAGCAACGGCTTTGATGTAATTGCGCGTCTCGATAAAAGGGATGTCTTCGACAAACTCGATTTCATCGGCAGCGGTTGAATAGCGAATCCATTTTTCGACATTATATTTTCCGCCATTGTAGGCGCCGACGATCGCGGTAAAACGGTTTGTGAAATTGGCGGCGAGGTCGTCGACCAAGTACGTTCCGAAATCAATGTTAACTGCGGGTGTGAAGAGCGTCTTCGGGTCGAAGTTTTTTATTCCTTTTGCTGCGGCAATGGTCGCGGCAGTTTGTGGCATAAGCTGCATGAGGCCGATTGCGCCCACCGGACTGCGGACTCCAGCATTGAAACCGGATTCTTGCCTGATAATTGAAAGTATCAAGCTCACATCAAGCCCGCGTGATTTTGAATTTGAATTCACTGCAGAAATGTACCCGGCCGGGAAGAAAAGGCTCGGGGACTCTCGCAAAACTTTTGTTCGTAGCGCGCCGGTCAATTGCCCGGAAAATGCAAAGCTCGCGGTGTATTGACCGACGTATTGCAAAGCCTCGAGGTAAAGTTGCGCAAGGTCAACGTCTACAGCTTTAGTGGCTGATAGTCCGTTGACGAAATAGACGGCGGCATTGATAAAAATATCAATCTGGTCGGCCTTGAGCAGGTCGATAAAATAATTATGGGTCGCTGTCGGCGCCTTTGGCAAATTTGACGTCTGGAGTAACGCGAGAGTCGGAGGGCCCGCATGGGCAGGATCAATCGTTCCAAGCTTTTTTAATTTGTCTTGATACTGTTGGATAGCCAGACTCGAAAATAAATCTTGAGCGGTCATGTTCTCTTTCAATTCGCGGCCTGAGATCATTCCGTAATAGCCGTACATATCCATCGCCCTTGCTTCATGCAGTAGGGTGGTAGCTTCGACCTGCCGACCGAGTTTGACGTAGGCGCGGCTCAACCAGAAAGTGCCTTTGGCTCGATCAGAACCTAAATTAGGAAAGCGAGTGCGGTAGGCTAAAAATGTGCGCGCAGCGCCCGCAAAGTTTTTATTTTTCCAATACATTCGACCGACGTCGAATTGTGTTCGATTGAGCAACTCGCCCGTTATGCCCATTCCCACGGCCGTCTCGTTGGCTTTAATGGCTTCGGGGATATTCAAATTTTGCTCGTATACTTTTCCGACGAGCAAATACACTTCGGCTTTTTGTTCATTGGTAATTCGCATGTGCAAAAGTACGTTGAGTTTTTCTAGAGCCAAATCAGCTTCGGTTCTAAAAGTGATGTTTTTTGCTTGGCGAAGTCGCGCTAGGTAAAGTTCTTGTTCGCCGAACTGTGCCGCCCAAATAACCGCCCGATCGGAGAGAGTGAGAAAGACCGAACGGTTTGGATCGTCGCCAACGTAAGAGTCGCGAAGAGTCTTTAAGAGGCTAAAGTTCACAGAATTTATTTTCGTATCGGCTTTTAAATGAGCATCGATGATTTGTCGAGCAGGCATAACTTCGCCATGCTTCATATGATCGTCGACGACAGTGATGAGCTCACTCGTGCGTGGTTTTAACAAATAGCGTGGAGCGAGCCTAAAGATAAGGGCGCGAAGATTGGCATCCGCTTGGGTCGTGGATGATTTTAGAATGTGATCAATTTTCATTACGAGCTGAATCTTGAGATCGCGATTTTCTTCAACTTCGGACGCATTCAAGTACAGAGGCACAATTGTATCGATAGGCTCATCATCGATTTCGACTTGCGTGAAACGTAGCAGGCGCTGAGTTCGCATCGCCTGAATAGAAGCCTGAAGCCAAGGAAAAGTTTGCGCAATTTTCAAAACCACAGGGGTCGTGAAAGGGTCGGCCTGGATATTCTTATCGCAAAATGCAATGGCTTGAATTTGGGCTTCGGCTTTTAGATGATGAACCGGGTTTTGCGCGAGAGCCGCGAGGTCGGCACAGGCTTTCGATGCCGCCGCCGAACTGCCGCCGACACGTAAGGTTTCAACGATTGATTTATGCTCGGCAAGCAGAGCTTCTGGCGTCGCGGCCCAACTCGAATTTGCAATTAACAAAACAGTAGCAAAAGAAAGCACGGTTGATGTCATCAAGTTGGTCCTTTTCACGTCCATGTCTAGGGGCCTACACCTTAATCGTAGAATGTTTTTCAAGCTGAAGTCTACGAATTCGGCAGGCGTCAAAAATGCAGGTCTAGGTTTTTAGCGTGGACGCGGTTTTTTTGTTTACTTTTGGCCCTTTACTTTTGGACTCGAGCGACACAGCATAATGGGATGACAAATTCACCTCTCGGTTTAAAACCAAACGCACACGTTCATCTCATTGGTATCTGCGGAACGGCAATGGCTTCGCTCGCAGGTCTTCTTAAAACCGCCGGATATAATGTGAGCGGAAGCGATTTAAATGTTTACCCGCCAATGTCGACTCAGCTCGAGCAATTAGGAATTAAAATTCAGAGCGGATATCGCAAAGAAAATCTCGAGCCTCGGCCGGACCTTGTGATCGTCGGAAATGTGATCCCGCGTTCGAACGAAGAGGCGCAAGCTCTATTAGCGAGCGATATCCCTTATACGAGTCTGCCGAAGGCGATGGGCGAGTTCGCGATCGCCAACCGCGAATGTATCGTGTTGGCTGGCACTCACGGTAAAACAACGACGACGTCAATGATGTCTTGGGTGGCCGATAGTTGCGGGCATCAGCCGGGTTTTATGATCGGCGGAATTCCTGAAAATTATGGAGTTTCTTTTCGAATCGCCAAAGATAACTATTTTGTTATTGAGGGCGACGAGTACGACACCGCCTTTTTCGATAAAGTGCCGAAGTTCATCCATTACAAACCGAAATACGTCGTTCTCACGAGCGTGGAATTTGATCACGCTGATATCTACGCCGATCTTGAGGCGGTGAAAAAGTCATTCCGCCAATTGGTGACGATGATCCCGACCGACGGAATTTTAATGGCGTGTTCCGATAATGCGAATGTCCGAGATTTAATTCAACATGCGAAATGCAAGGTCGTCACTTATGGGACAGGCGCCGCTGATTATCGGATTGCCGATCGCGAAATGCTTGATGGGCGGAATCATTTCGCCGTCAATTACAAAGGCGCGAACATAGCAGACGTCGCCATCAAGCAGTCGGGTGAATTCAATGCGCTCAACGCTTTAGCTGTTTTCGCGTTAGCTCGTGAACTCAAGTGGGATACCAATAAAGCATTGCAAGGTCTTGCGTCGTTTAAAGGTGTGAAGCGGCGCCAGCAGATTTTAGGTTCGCCGAAAGGTGTGACTGTTATCGAAGATTTTGCCCATCATCCGACAGCGGTAAAAGTAACTGTTGGAGCAATCCAAGAGACTTATAAAACGGGGCCAAAAGGTGGCGGCAAGAAATTATTCGCTCTTTTTGAACCTCGGTCGGCCACTTCTCGTCGAAAGGTTTTTCAGAAAGATTACGTCGACGCTTTTGCGAGCGCCGATGTTGTCTTGATCGCGAAACCGTACGACCAATCGAAGATTAATGAAGGTGATCGTTTTTCGACGGCCGAACTTGTTTCGGACATGGAAAAAAGACAAATCAAGGCATACGAATGTGAAAACGCGAATGCCATTGTAGAAAAAGTTCGTGGAGAGGCAAAATCTGGCGATGTGATTTTAATTATGTCGAATGGCGCCTTCGACGGAATTTACCAAAAGATTCTGACCGCCCTCTCATGACTTTTTACGAGATTATTGAAAAGCGAAAATCCATTCGTAAATTTAAAAAAGATCCTGTGCCTCGCGCTTTAATCGAAAAGTTACTTGCGGCTGCCATGCATGCGCCGAGCGGAAAGAACCGACAGAATTGGCGATTTTTTGTCGTGCAAGGGGCGAAGCGGGATGAGTACTTAAAATATTCTCAAAAAAGTTGGCTCGCCATTAAGGATATTCTGAAGGCTCGGCTCAAGCCGTCCCTTTATGAATTCACCGAAAGATTCTTTTTTACTCTCGGTGACGCGCCGGTCGTCATCTTCGCTTATTCGTTGAATGACCCAGAAGAAAAATATCTGACTAGTATTGGCAGTGTTTATATGGCCGTTGAAAATCTAAATCTCGCTGCAGTTGCCGAGGGACTCGGGTGTTGCACAATGGGTGCTCCGCTCGAAATCGAGAAAGACGTGAATGAGTTCTTAGGTATTGCCCACATGACGGTACCCGCGGGGGCGCAGCTGCAGTTGCTATGTGCGGTTGCTCTTGGTTTCCCTGATCACGAGCCGCCGAAAGCCGCTCGGCAAATTGACGGACGAGTGACTTGGCTTGATTAGTTTTTTTCGAGCTTGATCAATTCGTCGGCGAAAGTCGTCCCGTCTTCAAAAGTCAGAAACGATTTGACCGACGCAAAAGGGATGTTAGCCGACCAACTTTCTGAATCCGGTTCGGTGAAATGGCAGGTTTGAAACCGCCCCGCAGTGACAGTTACTGTCTCTATTTTGCCGCCTTGTTTTACGCATTCAGTAATTCGAAGTTCGCTGTACCAGGCCTGTTCGACAGAATCTGCAGGCACAAAATTGAGACTGCAGTTCGCTCGATTGCAAATATTGATATCGTATTTTTTTTGAATTTTGTCATATGACGAAATTGCGATCGAGAAGTCGTACTCTTCCTTTTCGCCCGAGACATAATTGGCTTTACGATGGTAGGTGACTGAGTCGCCAACGGCTGGCGTTAACGTTGCGTAAGCTATAGTGCTGCCGCAAATTAAGAAAATCGAGCTAAGAAGTGTTTTCATCTCGAAATTCTATCCTTACCTTCAAATTGGTCGTTAGATTTGCGCGACGCGCTGCGACTCCGGCGCCGGAGTTGCCCGCAAACGTGACATCTCCCCCTTCAAATTTTAGAAAATAACCTTCGGGGGTATATGAAACAAGTCGATCCAAATACGCCGGGGCTAACACCTCTCATGCGCCAGTATTGGCA
>JAYTDP010000246.1:0-14473 GCA_043735865.1 Bdellovibrionales bacterium | reverse complement strand
CATTGAACGCATGCGAGTGGAGGGGCGAAAAATGAAAATAAAAAATGCGGCGGCCGCTACAAAAAGAACACCTGACTCTTTGCTTAAGAGCGAACAGAGTAGCAAAATAAAAACTGCAAGTGACTGAGACCGCGAATTTGGTTTCTTGACCAGAATGTTAAGAGCGCCGAGCCCAAAAAACATAAACAGGACATCTTGAAAATTGGCTACATACATTGCATTTTCAGTATTCTGTGGATGTAAGAGAAAGAGGAGGGCCAGAATGATCGATGGCCAAAAAGGCGCGAAATTGAGAAAGAGTAGAAATATGAGAAAAGCGTTTAGAGAATGAATTGCGACTTGAAAAGCATGGAACGGTAGAGAGTCATTTCCGAAAAGGCCCCAAATAAGTGCGTAGGCTGTCGTCATGAGCGGTTTGTAGTAGATGCCCCCCATTTTGGCGGAGCCGCCTTGATTCATCGTTGAGCTAAAAAAAAAGAGGGGATATTGGACATGTCGTGAATCGCGAGGTTATTAACAACCTGTTCTTCGTCGTCAAAGACAAATTCATTTCGGAGCGACAACCCGTAGGTTGCAAAACCCAAAGTAATAAAAAGTAACAAGGCTTTCCACTTCACTCCTTTAGTTTTGAGGAGTTTAAAGCTGTTGGCAATCGATTTGCGTTCCTTTACCGTGAATGTTCATATGCACATCAAAAAGGGTGCGGCCCTTGTCTCTATTTTCTTTGTTTTGGCCGCCATCGGCATTTCGGCTTATTTTAATTTTTCGAGCCGCGGGTTCGATTGGTATTATTTCGATTCCTTGGCGGTATTAATTCGTTCGAGCGTCTGGCATTACGGAGTTTTGCCGATCCACGACCCTTGGGCCTGCTCGGGTACTTCGATTCTGGCAAATCCACAAAATTGGCTTTTTTCTCCCAGCGTTCTTTTCACGCTATTGCTGCCTGCTAATTTTGGCAACTGGGCCAGCCTCATCATATTTAAACTATTTGGATTTGCCGGGCTGCTTCGGTATTTGCAAAGTCGAAAGATTGACCCGGTGATTTGTTGGTTGGCCGCCGCGTGGTTTGTTAACTTAAACTGGTTTGCGCTGCATTTTGCCGAAGGCCATGTTGTCTACCGTGGATTTTATTTGTTGCCATGGCTTTTGCTCTGGACCGAGCACTTGGTCAAGCCGCGTGCCTACCTGAAGCTAGTCGCCCTTTTTTGTTTCCTCATATTGGACGGTGGAGTGTACCCGGCCATCTTCGGTTTTATTTTGTGTTTTACGAGGCTCGGGGTTGATCGTGAACAATGGAAGCCGATCAGCCAATTCGTAAAATCGCATCTACGGTTAATAGCAGTTAGTCTCGTTGCCTGTGCGCTCGTGCTATTGCCGAAAGTTTATCCTCTCATGGTGAATTCCGATAATCTGAAGAATGCGCAAGAGCAAATGCAGCTCCCGTTCTCGCTGATATTTCAAATGTTGTTTAATCCAACTTGGAATAATGGCGATGTTGTTCAAGGGAACCTGCGTTTTCATGAGATTGGGAACTACTTAGGAGTATCGTCTCTACTTCTGGTACTGGCCCTCTTGATCGGCCGTGAGAAGATCGGTAGGGGATACATATTTGCGATATTGGCGGCTTTCTTCGCATGGATAAGCGTAGGGGCGTTTGGAGTCTTCAATCCTTACACTCTTATTTCTTCCATTCCATTCGTCGACAAACTTCACATCCAGACTCGTTATGGAATATTATTTTCACTCTCGTTTATTATTCTTTTGAGCCTCTGGGCGGATGGCAAAGACCTAAAGAAGATGTTCTACGTGCTGTTTCTATTAGTGAATGTCGAATGTTTAGCAGCCAATTATTTTTCATATTATCCAGACGGTGAATATTACGAGCTTCCGACGATTAAAAGAGAACTTTGGAATAAAACCATTCGTGAAAAACAGAAACCATTAATTTACTACTCACTCGACGAAGTTTCGAAAGCCTGTTACGAGCCATCGCAGGTTCGCAGTTTTACTAAAGCATTTGGTGAGCCGGGTTACCGAGGCGAAATTGAAAGTGATGGCGGCAAAGGCAATGTCGACCAACTCGTTTTGACTCCAGGTCAGATTCAGTTTTCTTACGTGGCGGCCACCCCTGTTAAAATAGTTTTAAATCATCATTATTTGGACGGGTGGACATCTGACAAGTACGCGGTCTCAGATGCTCAAGGTCGCATCGGGGTTGCGCTGCCTGTGGGACAAGGTGAGGTCATCTTAAAATATCGCCCTCCCTATCTTTATTGGATCTTAATTTCATACGTTTTAGGGCTGGGTGTATTTTTCTATTTATTCCGGAGGTACGTGTGAGTTTCGATTATTCGAAAATTCCGGAAGGTTATTACGACTCAATTTTAAACGGGCCGGATGGGATGAGAAAGTTCTGGCATTACCACAAATTTGATTCGGTCATGAGATATATGCCCGAAGGAAACGGTGAGCCTCGATCCCTCCTCGATTTTGGCTGTTTTGCAGGGAGTTTTCTAGGGCTTGTCAGTCAGAAACAGTTTGCCACCCAAGTCGGTGTCGATATTCTCCCACAGCAAATCGCTTACGCTCAAAGAAAGTATGGGACGGCATTTCGAGAATTTCGATCCGTCAATCCCGGCGCGCTCTTGAGTTCAGTGGTCTCGGAAAAGTTTGATGTTATTACCTTAATCGAAGTGATCGAGCATTTAGATTCAAAACAAATACAAAAATTGCTTTTCGACTTATGCGATTGTTTGAAGCCCGAGGGCTGCATCATTATGACGACCCCTAACTATTTTAGTTTATGGCCACTACTTGAGTGGATGATTGATCGCATGGGAGATGTTCAGTATGAAGAGCAGCATTTGACGCGATTTCATTTTTTTAACTTTGAGAAAAAAGTGAAGGGGATCACCGGCTCGCTCAACCTCGAATGCGAAAAGAAAACGACTACCCACTTCATCACGCCTTACATTGCGGCTATATCGTATCCGATGGCGGTACAGATGTCGCAAGCCATCTCGAGCGCGCACTGGAATAACCCGCTCGGTAGCCTTATCCTCTCGAGTTGGCGCAGACCTTAATGAATTGACACTTTGAGAGAGCGGCCTCCATACTTGGCGTGGAGGCTCCACGATGGAAATTATAATAGGCATTCTCATCTACTTCTTTATCCGGTGCATTTTGTTTGGGTTCTTCACTGTCGATCAAAATGAACGGGCAGTGAAAACGAGCTTTGGGCGCGCCGATCGAATTGAGGGTCAGACGACCGGCTCGACAGCACTCGGTGAGCTCTTAAACGACGAAGAAAAAAAACGGTATAACTTTCCGTTGGTGCGAGTTATCGGCCCGGGCCTTCACTTCAAAATGCCATGGGAAAAGATTTATAAAGCTTCAGTCGCAACAGAAACCGAAAATATGGCTCTTGATCTCGAGAACCCGACAGCCAACTTGGGCGGCGAGATGCTTGAGGCTGTGACGCGCGATCAGTTGAATATTGGATTAAAAGGACAGATTCGGTACCGCATTGCCGAACAAAATCTTTATGCCGCCTTTTTCGGAATTAAATCTCCTATGGTTCACGTCATGGGTTATTTTGTTTCGGTACTGCGAGAAAAGATCGCGAATTACGAGAGCCAGGCGAAAGCGGCGTTACCGCCGACTGTGGGTGGGGACACTCATATTTCGGATTCTGTTTCGATCAACGATTTACGTAAGAACTTGCGCGAAATTAACGATAGCATGCTTCAGGAGTGCCGTTCGGCAACGGCTCGTTACGGTGTTGTTCTCGAGGCGTCCCTTATCACAAGTATTGAGCCTCCGGTCGAAGTTGAGTCTGCGTTGGCCGCAATTAATACGGCTTACAACAACGTTTCGTCTGAAATTAGTTTGGCTAAAGCGTCAGCTGATCAAACGATTGTCTTATCGAAACGCGCGGTCGAAATCGAAACTTTGAAAGTGCAAGCCGAAGTCGAGCCACTGATCGCGTTGGCGAATCAACTCACGACCTTAAAAAAGGCTGGGCCAGATGTGCTTTCGAGTTTCGTTCGTAACGTTCGTTTAAATTTATATCAGCGCGCTAAAAAAGTTATTTTCGAACAATAAAGGGAGTTTTTCATGTTGATCTTAGCCGGCATTGTTGGAGCGCTCGTCATCGAGATTTTTGGCATTCAACTCTTACGTTTTTTTTCTGTCTTTACGACATTACGGGAAGGCACCTGCTATGTTTACGTTTTGTTCGGAAAAGTGGTGCTGGTAGTCGACCGTCCAGGATTTCACTTTCTTCTTCCGAAGCTCACCTGGCGCGCTCTCATAATTAATTTTTTAGGGCGCGTCTACACACTCGATATGCGAATGGATCAGACCTATTTGCGAAGCCAGCCCGTCAATTCTGAAGAGGGTGCTCCGATGGGAGTCGGCGTCTGGTATGAGAATTTTATTGCAGACCCAGTGGCGTACTTATTCCGCAACTCTGACCCGAGAGGTTCACTCGCTGCGAACGTGAGTAATGCGACAGTTCGGTGCTTAAGCAATCTTCCACTTTCGCAGCTCTTGCAAGAGCGTCATTTGCTCAGCCAATCGGTCCAAGTCGAAGTCACACCGAAATCGCACGAATGGGGTTATCACTTGGGTTCAGTTTATATACGTAAGGTTCATTTTCGCGACGAAAATATGATTCGTGAAATTGAAAGTAAGGTCGTCAACCGACTACGTCAGGTTACGGCGTCCATCAAACAGGATGGAGACAATCAAGTTCACGTTATCACTAATACCGCGCAGAGAACGGCGGCGACCGAATTTGGTAGAGCCGGAGCAATACGTCCGCAAATCGTCGGCAAGGCGTTAAGCGAAATCGCCAAAGATCCAGATGTGGCGAATGCACTTTTCAATATTTTGGAAGCGCAGAAATTATTAGAAAATCCAGGCGAGCTCATCATGGTTCCACAAGGTAAACCAATGCTGGCTGATCTTATTTCGAGTGCCGGTCGCACTGTTAAATGAAACAGATAGAAATGCTCGGCGAAAGTGTCGAGCGCGCCTGGAAGACAGCAGGTAACGAAGTAAAAGATTTCACTGCCATCGCAACTCGCGCCCTCGAAGATCTAAAAGAAACATCGACGTTAAATCACATCGAAGAGTGGGTGACGGGATGGATGTTGAAAAATCCCGTTCTGCCAAAGCAGATCAGTGTTGCCAATAACTTTGGTCAGCCCTCAGTCACAATTTTTAACAATGGCCGCTTCGTCGTGGACCTATATTTTTGGGTCGATTTCGATACATCCATTCACAGTCACGGATTTCGTGGTGCTTTTCGCGTTTTGCACGGTCAGTCGTTGCATGAAACATTTCGCACGCCAGAAATAAAAAAGTTTGCCGATGATGTGCGTCTTGTCGATATGTCACAAGTGGAGCGGGAAATTTTAAAAGTTGGTGATATCCGAACCATTGCTCCAGGATTAGATCTCACTCATCGGGTGGTCCATCTCGAAAACCCGACAATTACTCTTTGTATTCGGACAGTGAATGAAGAGGCTCTCAAGCAATGGACGTACCTTTCGACTGGGCTTTCGATTCGCAAAGAAGAAGTCACCGCCGATCTCGCTAAAAAGATTTATTATTTTCAATATCTATTGGGTCAAAAAGGCGAGTCCGCATTACATTTTTTGAGAGTCCTTCTCGATTCTCACAGCCTGTCTCAGCAAATCCATTTGTATGAAGAGGTCGCGAGTGGACTTTTTGGATTAAGATCTGAAGTTGCGCAAATCGTTGTTGAAGAAATTGTTGCGAAACATGAGGCGAGTGAATGGTGGAAGCTTTACGAAAATGCGCATGTTGCACGCATGAATGAGCTGTCATTTGAACATTGTCAGACGGCAGTCGAGCGATTAGTGGGTCATTTTATAAACTCCGGACTTACTTACCATGTTCCTTTATTGGGCCTGACTGAAGGCGAGGCGCGACGGTATGCCGACGCACTTCTGTCTTCAAATGATCCGGAAAATGAGACTCAAATCGGTTTGGTTCATAAGTTCCTCACCTAAAGTCTGTGTCTCTTCTTAGAAAATTGAAGGTTCATTGTCGTCCCATGTAGCTCTAGCTAAAATGAGTGTTCGGGGGATTTATGCGTTTTATTGCCATAATGGCAGTCGTGATTGTTTTGCATTGTACGACGTCACGCGCGGGAGTTTCAGACACTGCCGTAATTAATGCGATTAAGGGCATATCGGGTTTGCAATACGTAAATTCAGTACCTCTCGCGAATAAAACTTATCCAACTTATCATCCTCAGGGCGTGAAGGTTTTAGGCGGCGATGTCTACCTGACCACCGTACAGGGTACGAGCACTGGGTTTGGTCATCTTATCAAATTTCATTTAGATTCATCAGCTGTTCCTCGAGTAGCAATACCTATCTCGCGTCTTACATTTGATCCGGGCCCGAAGAAACGAATGATTCATCCGGGCGGCGTTGATATGGAAGGAGACAAGCTACTCGTGCCTTTGGCTGAATATGATAGGAATGGGCCGGGAGTCGTCTTGCAAGTCGATCTAAAAAACTTCGGGGCGTACACGGCGATTCATAAAATCAATGATCATATCGGCGCCATCGTAAATGATGGCAACGCGATTTACGTGGCGAACTGGGATACAAAAAAAGCCTATGCATTCGATGCCGCGAATGCGGGCCCAGTGGCTTCCTCGAAGGGCACCGGATGGCAGTATCAAGACTGCAAGCAAGTCGTACCGTTTTATGCTTTATGTTCGGCTTTGCAGGGGAAAATTTTCCGAAACGGAGAAATACACCTCGTCCGATTTTCAGATGTGGATCCGTTCGGGATGACCGTTGTGCGCCGGATAAAAGTCGATCGATATTATAGCGACGGCTCTCTCGGAGGCAGTCGACCTCTCACTAATAACGCGATGGATTTCTCTTTGATCACAAATGGCAAAACGGTCACCGGTATTCGTTTTTATTTCGTTCCTCACGACGACGACGAAACTCAGTTGATGATCTTCGACGCCGTCCTCTAAAAGTGTTCGGCGTTTTCGAAATAATGATCCTTTTGCAGACTTGTAAATACCACGGAAATAAACTCGGATTTAGAATGAGCCCTGACTAAATCGGTAACAATTTTGGCAGTTGCAGTTCGAACATCCGCTCCGCGATCAAACCATAAAAATTCGATCATTGGATCTGCATCGGCCTCGTTGAGAGCGTTTCCGTTACGAAAAAAAATCGTCGCGACTTTTTCGACGGTAAAATTATCTTCAGCCGTATTGACGATTTTGGCCAGCGCCTTCGGTAAAGAACGGCTCAGATCTTTCATAGCCGAATCACCTAAGCCTCGAATGCGTAAATGGGGCATTAGAAGCGATCCGCTCGGAAAGGGCGTGGGTCGACGTCAGGTGTTCTGCCGAGAACGAGATCCGCGATAAGTTTGCCGGTCCCTGTGGCCGATTGCAGCCCTAGCATTTGATGCCCAGTCGCAAGTAAGAGATTCGGATAACGAGTCGTACGGCCGATGACTGGTACGCCGTCTGGAGTGCAAGGGCGAAGTCCGCGCCAAATTTCGTGATATCGGATTGTATCCGGAACATTCATGAACTCCCTCGCCCCGCGCACGATCGCTTCCACTCGGCGAGTGGTAAAAGTTTCGTCTTGATTCACGAGCTCAAGAGTTCCGGCGAGTCGTAAAGTTCCGTTTCGTGGAGTAACGGCTACTTTTTTTTCTACGAGCATCATCGGTCGAAGAGGATTCGGCCCAAGTGGATCGGTGATGATAGCGTACCCTTTGCCCCCGAGGACGGGAATTTTGAGGCTTAATGTTTGACCTAAGTGCCGTGACCATGAGCCAGTGGCTAAAACGAATTGATCAGCTTCAAAAATTCCGCGCGTGGTACGAGCGCCTAAGAGTCCTTTTGGACCTTTTTGAAAATCAATGACTTCTGTTTTCGAAAGAATCACGCATCCCAATTTTTGAGCTTCGTGCGCAAGGGTCTGCGTCACTTGCAGAGGTTCGGCATGTGCTTCTTCGCTGAAGAACACTCCACCTTTGAATCTTTTTGTCAGAGACGGTTCGAAAGCGCGGGCTTCTTCTTCGAGCATGAGTCGGCCCGGAATATTATTGCGAGCGACGAGTTCCATTTCTTGGCGGGCATATTTAAGGCCGTCGTCAGACTGCGCGACCATGAATAAGCCTTTTTGCTCGAACGAAAAGGGCTTGTCGGTTTTTGCGGCTAATTCTTTGTAGAGTTTCATGCTCACAATCGAAATCTGTGTGAGTGCATCGACCGATGAGAGCATTTTTTTTGTAGTCATCGAAGCCATAAATTGGAGGAGCCACGAGATCAGCGTCGCACTCAACTCTGGTTTAATGTAAAGCGGGCTTTCAGGATCGAGGAGCCACTTGAAAGATTTAAAGAGCATTCCTGGCATTGGGAGTGGCATCGCAAAACAAGGTGTAATCCATCCCGCATTTCCGTAACTACAGCCAAAGCCGGGTTCAAATTTATCGATGACGACGACTTTTGCGCCGGCGCGGCTCAGTTCGTAAGCGGAGGCGAGGCCGATGACTCCAGCTCCCACGATGAGTACGTCTGCTTTAATTGGTGCTAAATAATTTGTACTTGTGCTCATGGTTGATTGTTATTGTTGCGGGCCGCTCTCCGCAAGTAAAAACTAAAATCGTGAGAGAAAATCAGATTTCGAGGGTCGAGCCGAGTGGAAGAGTTACCCGAATGATTGACCCTGTTGCGGTGGACTCCCGCAATTCAATATCGCCCCCAAGAATCATGGCTGACTTCTTCGCGATAGAAAGGCCCAAGCCGGAACCGGCAACTTTTCGCTCATCGCCACGTATGAACGGAGAAAACAATGTTGCAATAACTTGCGCAGGAAACCCCGGTCCTTGATCTCGGATCTGAATAAAAACTTGGTTAGCCATTTGCGACCACTCGATCGAAACCTCGGATGGCGTGGCCTTCGCGGAATAAATAATAGCATTCTCAATTAGATTACTAAAGATGTCGGACATTAACTCCCGATTTGCAGTCACTTTTAGAGAGTGTGGTGACGGCAGCACAATCGAAACATTTTTGGATTCAGCTTCGTAATGAAAGAGGCTGATCAAATCGTCAAAAAAAGTTTTCAGGTCGACAGTTTCTGTCGGCGGAATCGCTTGGTGCGAAATCCGCGAAGATGAGATTAGTTTCTTTGTTAGTCCGCTTAATAGCAGCGCGGCAGACTTCACATCTTGAAGTCCGCTTAGAAGTTCGTCTTTAGTTCGGTCTTTCCGAAGTAGTACATCGAGTGTCGCCTGCATCGCGGTGACGGGCGTCTTAATCTGATGGGCGGCTCTCCCCATAAAAAGCCACATTTCACGATATACCTCGGAAGCTTGAAGATGAAGCACTTCAAGCACGTCGACGATCGCCTTTACTTCTCGGGTTTTGGGTTTAGGCAGGACGGGAAAGGCGTGAGTCCCACCGAAGTTTGCCGTCGTTAGCGCTGACGTCAACACTAAAAGATCTCTCGTGAAGCCCCTGATTAAAAAGAGCAGCGCGGTTACGAGTAAAACCATAATCGCAATTAAAATTGGGACTGACGAAAAAAGAGTCTCAACCAGGACCTTCCAGTAAGGCGATCGATTTATTCCGACAACGAGGCAAATTGGAAGGCGGAGTGATTTCGGCGATTCCTCGGCCTCACTGTCAAACTCTGGGCTAAAGTTCAAAGCTTCGATTCGGTAAATTTCGTTTCCCAGCTGAACGTTTAGGTTTGAAGAACTATCGGTACATCCGATAGTTGGAGCGTCGATACTTTCTCTAAGAACAGTACCAGCCTTGTCGAGGAATCGAAAAAAGCCATTTGGATTTCGCTGCTGGTATTGCCGCATAAAACTCGGATGCATTTCGAACTCATAATTTCCGCCGGCCGACGAATTAACCAATGCCGAGAGCGCCAGCGATTCATTTTTCAATAGCTGATCCATCTCGCCTTCCGCCTGACTTGAAAGTGCGCGAAATAAAATGCCAAAGCTTGCCAACGAAAAGACCACCAAAACGAATATGGATACGAGAAGAATATTCGTCGAGAGTTTAAATCGTTTCATCGAATGACGTAGCCTTCGCCTCGGACGGTTTCTATCAAGCCGGGGATACCTGCGCTCTCGAGCTTTCTCCGTAACTTATTGATGAAAACGTCGATGACGTTACTGCCTTGCTCGGCTTCTTCCGTATAAATATGTTCAGAAATTTTCTCGCGCGAAAGAATATGCGATTTTTTGAATAAGAAAAATTCGAGCACGGCAAACTCTTTGGCGGTCAGAGGAAGTGCGCGGCCGGAAGCCGTGGCGATTCTCCTGATAGGATCAAGTCTCAACGAGCCAGCCTCGAGGGCCTCTCCATAAAACTGATATTTTCGTCTTGTCAGTGCGCGCACTCTTGATAACACCTCTTCGAAAACAAAGGGCTTTGCTAAATAATCGTCGGTTCCTAAATTGAAACCTTGGATCTTATCTTCAATCGTATCTTTCGCGGTTAGAATAAGAACCGGGGTGCGATACCCTTTTTTTCGTAGCCGTGCTAAAAAATCCAGGCCGGAGCCGTCGGGAAGCATAAGGTCCAGAATGAGAGTGTCGTATTCAAACTCGTCAGCTAAATGTTCGCCTTCTGAAAGAGTGGTAACCCAATCTACGGCGAACGCTTCCTCACTAAGCCCTTTCTTAAGGGCTTTTCCGATAAGCGGCTGATCTTCGACTATTAATAAACGCATAGTTCGCTCGTTTCTTCTCAACTCGTTCTAGATGATTACCCGCCATTCGTCACAGCAATGTGAGTCGTTCATTCTCTGTTCATGTCGATGAGATATCTTAATAGTCGAGTCCAACAAACAAGGGGAGTCTATGAGTCATAAAATGTTTAAACGGTCGGTACTGAGTCTTATAACCGTCATCGCCGTACCGCTTTTGGTACAGGCAAAGCAAAGCCCGCCCGAAAATCGAGTGCCGATTGAAGCAGCTCGTAAGGTGGCGATTTCGACCTATTCTGGAAAAATTCAAGGCGAGGAACTTGAGTTCGAAGGGGGTAAGTGGATTTATTCTTTCGATATGAAGTCGCCAAAGGATTCGCGTGTACACGAAATTCACGTCGACGCCATTAGTGGAAAGCTCCTGGGTAAGCATACCGAGACCGCAGCGGACGAAAGAAAAGAAAAGCGTGAAGACGCGAATGAAAGTGACGCCGAATAATTAAAGAGGGCCGGATGGCGCAATTGTGCGTCATTTGGCATTCATGTTGGATTCATCTTAAATATTTAAGCTAGAATTGATTATTTACAGAAGCTTAAACCCACAGCCTGCACCGAGGAAAAAATGGAAGACCGCAACTTAGATAAGACTTTGAGCAAAGTTCCCGAATTAACATTTATTTTCTGGGTGATAAAGATTCTCGCGACAACTCTCGGCGAAACCGGCGGAGACGCAGTTTCAATGTCGATGAATTTAGGATATCTCGTCGGTACGGCTATTTTCGCCGTCATATTTATCATTGCCGTATTCATTCAAATTAAAGCGCCGAAATTTCACCCGTTCATTTACTGGACGACGATTATAGCAACAACAACGGTTGGAACCACTCTTGCGGATTTTTCGACTCGCTCGATGGGCATCGGCTATCCCGGCGGTTCCGTTCTGCTGTTAACGCTTTTATTGGGCTCCCTATTCGTTTGGCATCGAACTATGGGCACTATTTCAGTAAGTTCGGTCAGTACTCCAAAAGTTGAAATGTTTTATTGGGTCACGATCATGTTTTCACAGACGTTAGGAACAGCGTTGGGAGATTGGACCGCCGATTCAATGGGATTTGGCTACGGCGGCAGTGCTATTATATTTGGCGTTTTACTTCTTTTGATTTTAGGCGCTTATTTCTGGACGAATATTTCGAGAACAGTTCTGTTCTGGGCGGCCTTTATTTTAACCCGTCCACTTGGAGCGGTCGTCGGCGACTACCTCGATAAACCTGTTGAAAAAGGTGGATTGGCATTGAGCCGATACAGCGCTTCGATCACCCTTTTAGTGGTGATCGTTTTCTGCATTCTATTCTTCAAACAGCGCGCCGGGAAAAAGGCGCACTGATCTAAAACGCGAAATTAACACCTGGTCGTATGACCGTCGCATCTTGGACATCATACGAGAGAGCCACGAATACATTTGAGTGCTCATTTATTTCGTATTGTGCAGCTGTCGAGTAGGTGACAACTTCTTCTTCAGCGCTAAATACTTCAAAGAAAAATGTCCATCCTTGAATAAGCGATTTCTCGGCTTCTAAATCCCATATAATGGTTTGTTCAGATGCGCCGCCATCTTCAGGTGTAACGAAGTTCATGCCCAAGTTTGAATTGAACGTCCATCCGCCCGCATGCTGCCCGAAAATGAAATAGGGGTAATAATCGTATTTGCCCGAGCCGCCGACCTCTTTAGCTCCCGTCGGAACTTTCACTTTCAAAGCAAGTAAAACGGTCGGTCTCACACCGTTCTCTTCAAGAACCTCATAAGACGGAGTGATTTCGAGATCGCCTGCACCACTGACTTTGTCTTCGCCGCTTGGGTGCTCCCAAACATAGAAAAATGGCTCGATCAAAATTTCAGATTTGTCAGAGAGTCCGTATTCAAATTGGGTTAGAGTTCCGCCGGCCTTACCGTCTGGCGAGCGTTCAAATTCGATGGATTGGCTAATGCCGATCTCGCCTTTTTTGCCGATTTGGGCGGTTTCAGTTTCGATGGCGGTATTTGCAAATGCATTGACCGATAAGAACAGGACAAGGGCGGGGACTAGTATTTGGCGCATATGTTCTCCGTTTGTGACGTGTCTATTTATTCTGCATCTGATTCACCAAATTCGTACCGAAGTGTCGTCGAGTAACTCGGACCTTGTCCGTAGCCTCGAACCGCAACGCATCCCGCGTTGCCACCTTTACAGTCGGTATACCTGAAGGTTTCGGCGATAGCCCAATGTCTCGAGAAATAATACTCGTACCCAAGTGCAGTTTGGGTGAGAGTATTCTCGACCGAAGTGAATTCAAAATCGGCTCGTCCCTGACCTAATGTATGTTGATAACCCGTCGTAACCCCAATGTGAGCGTCTGGGTAGGCTTCGGCATATTTCATCAATACGGTCTCAATCCAAGTATTCCAATTTTTTTCTGAATAAACTCCGCCAAAACTTTCTTTCGCTTCTGGCAGAAGTTCGTCGCTATACGAATTATCTTTTCTCAAGAGCGAAGTTTGAAAAGAGAAGTGCTTGGAAAAGTTTTTCGAAATACGCACCGCAAAGCCGTCAAAATGATTGAGGCTTGCATGGCGAATTTCTGGGTCGGGAGCAAAAAATATTGTCTCAAACTTATCGATAAAACTCTTTTTTGAAGTATCGAGCATAAAAGAGAGACCTTTAATTTGACCTTGATCAGGATCTGTCATTTCGTGAGAGGCATCATTTTGATAATCGATAGTGCCAGGATAATCTTGACCAAACGCGACTTCGTTAGCGCCGACGCCGATCCCGTACGGAATTTCGCCGGGCTGTTCATAAAGGGCATAGGCTTCTTTTATATAATCCGTGAGGCGGAGGTGATTGTGATCGCTCTCTCCATTAATGATAAAATTCTGCTCAGTCCTTGTTCGAAGAACAAATGAAAACGGTCCGGTCACATATGAGCCTTGTATTTCGACTCTTTGAAAACGTAAATTTTCGCGAATTGTACCGTTCTCGTCGGGAAGTAGATCATTGTCGAGACGGATTGTTCCTTCAAGATGAGCGCCGTCTCGAGAATCTTCTTCGGCGTGTGCAGCCGAAGAAAACAAAATCACGGTCAGAATTAAAAATTTTGAATAGATCATAGATTTAAAATGCTACGCATGTGTGTCTGGTAGTGCAAAGTTAAATTCACCGGGCTCATTTGTACAAACCGACACACTGCTCGTTCATATTCCGTTCATGTAGCCGTGGTACAAATAAAAAGTATGACAGAAGACGCCCAACTAAGGCCGTGGCAAATGCTTAATAAAGTTCCTGAAGTTACGCTTGGATTTTGGGCAGTAAAAATCCTGTCGACTACCGTAGGGGAAACATGTGCAGACTATCTGGCGGTAAATGTCGGTTGGGGAACTGCCGTTACGGGCGCAGTAATGGTCACTTTTTTGTTAGTCACGCTTTTCATACAGATGAGTACACGGCGTTACATTCCGTCGATCTATTGGTTGGCCGTGGTTTTAATAAGCATTGTAGGAACTCAAATTACAGACCTTCTGACCGACGACCTTGGCGTAAGCCTGTATGTCAGTACGGCAACTTTTAGCGTCGCGCTAGCGGGCACGTTCGTATTTTGGTATTGGACTGAAAAAACACTTTCTGTTGATACGATTGTGACCAGGAGGCGCGAGCTTTTTTATTGGGGCGCGATTCTTTGTACATTTGCAC